>JBEGOC010000088.1:0-18636 GCA_041182225.1 Pseudomonadota bacterium
GCTGCGGCAAACCAACGAGCGCCTGGAGCAGCTGAGCTACCAGGACGCCCTGACCGGGCTGGCGAACCGCCGCTACTTTGATCACACGCTGGAGCGGGAGTTTTCCCGGCTGGGCAGGCACCAGGGGCAGTGTTCGCTGCTGATGGTGGACATCGACCATTTCAAGGCTTTCAATGATGGTGCCGGTCATGTGGCCGGGGACGAGTGTCTGCGGCTTATTGGCGCAGTGCTCCGAAGCGTTTGCATGCGCGCCTCTGACCTGGCAGCCCGCTATGGTGGCGAGGAGTTTGCGGTGATCCTGCCAGACACAGGCGGGGAACAGGCCCGCATGCTGGCCGAACGGGTGCGGGCCGACATCGCCGCCCTGGCACTGGCGCACCCTGACCCGAGGGTGTCGCACTCTGTGACAGCCAGCATTGGTGTGGCCAGCGCCTTCGTGGCCGAGTTACCCGACGCCGTGGCCCTGGTGGGCCTGGCCGATGAGCAACTCTACCGCGCCAAATCGGCGGGGCGTAACCAGGTGATGGCGACCGAGGCCTCGTGAGATCGCCCAGAGCCAGTGACGGTTCTGCGGCGCAGGGCGTGGCGCTCAGGGCTGCCCGAGGCGCTGATCCAGGATGGTCATGATGCGGGCGTCCTTGGCCAGCCACAGCTGGTGCACCCACTGCTGGAAGGCCTGACGCACCGCCGCGTCGCCGCCGTAGTCGGCGCCCACCAGGTGGGCGGGCACCGGCAGCGCGTTGACACGCACCACCACCCGGGGCACGCGGCCGCTGAGAAACTGCCAGAAACTGGGGGTGCCGTCGGGGTAGACGATGGTCACGTCCAGCACGGCCTGGAATTTCTCGCCCATGGCATGGAGCGCCACGGCCATGCCGCCGGTCTTGGGCTTGAGCAGGTGCCGGTAGGGTGACTGCTGGCGCGCGTGTTTGGCTGCCGTGAAGCGGGTGCCTTCGAGGAAGTTCATCACGCTGGTGGGAATCAAGGCAAATTTTTCGCAGGCACGGCGGGTGGTGGCCTGGTCACGGCCGCGCATCTCGGGGTGCTTTTGCAGGTAGGCTTCGCTGTGGCGGCGCATGAAGGGAAAATCGAGCGCCCACCAGGCCAGGCCCATCACCGGTACCCAGATCAGCGGCTGCTTGAGAAAGAACTTGAGCAGCGGGATGCGGCGGTTCAACAGGTGCTGCAGCACCAGGATATCCACCCAGGATTGGTGGTTGGCCGTCACCAGGTACCAGCTGCGCGCCTTGAGTCCGTCCAGGCCCTGCACGTCCCAGACGGTGCGCTGCGTCAGGCGCATCCAGGCGCTGTTGCCGGCAATCCAGGCCTCGGCAACGCGCAGCAGCAGCGGATCGACCCACAGCCGCATGCGCTGGCCCGGCACCAGAAGCTTGAGCAGGGCAAACAGCAGCAGCACCGGCACCCAGAACAGGGTGTTGAGCACCAGCAGGCTGGTGGCGATCAGTCCCCGCAGGGGGGCGGGCAGTGCGTGAAACATGGTGGATGGGCCTTCTGTCAATGGCGGGACGATAGCGCATTTCGGCGATGATCATTCCCCTCTTTGACTCGATGTGGTGACCCATGGTGATTTCTGGACAGCCGTTGCGACTGGCCCTGATCGGTTACGGCAATGCCGGCCGTATCTTTCATGCGCCGCTGATCGCGGGCGTGCCCGGCCTGGAACTGGCCTGTATCTGCTCCAGCCGGGCCGGCGCCGTGCAGGCCGACTGGCCGCAGACGCGGGTGGCGGCGGAGCCAGCGGCGGTGTTTGCCGATCCGGCCATCGACGTCGTGGTGATCGCCACCAGCAACGCCAGCCACTACCCGCTGGCCCGGGCGGCCCTGCTCGCCGGCAAACATGTGGTGGTGGACAAACCCTGCACCCCCACCCTGGTCGAGACCGAGGCGCTGCTGGCCCTGGCGCTGCAGCAGGACCGGGTGCTGACGGTGTTCCAGAACCGCCGGTTGGACGCCGATTTCCTCAGCCTGCGCCAATTGCTTGACCAGGGCGTGCTGGGAAGGGTGGTGCACGTGGAGTCGCATTTCGACCGCTACCGGCCCGAAGTGCCGCAGCGCTGGCGCGAGCAGGACCTGCCGGGGTCGGGTCTGTGGCTGGATCTGGGCGCGCACCTGGTGGACCAGGCGCTGCAGCTGTTTGGCCGGCCCGATGCGATCGCACTGGAACTGGCGGTGCAGCGCACGGGCGCGTGTGTCAACGACTGGTTTCATGCCCAACTGCGCTATGAACGCAGCCACCCCGGCCTGCGCGTGATTTTGCATGGCAGCGCCCTGGTGCCGGCGCCGGGGCCGCGCTGGTCGGTGCATGGCAGCGAGGGCACGTTCACCAAGCATGGCCTGGACCCGCAGGAGGACGCGCTCAAGGCCGGCCGCCGGCCATCATTCAACGCGCTGCAGGACTGGGGCCAGGACCCGCAGCCCGGCGAGGTGCTGCGGCATGAGGCGGTGCCAGGCCAGCCGCTGGGTCAGCTGCAGCCGGTCAGGCGCGCCGCGCCGGCCGTGCCTGGCAATTACCTGGCCTACTATGACAACCTGCGCGCCGCCCTGTCAGGCCAGGCGGCGCTGATGGTCAGCGCGGCGCAGGTGCACGAGCTGATGCAACTGCTGAGCCTGGGCGAGCAAAGTGCGCGCGAGGGGCGCTGGCTGGCCGTGTAGTGCCCGTCGGTCAGCCCTTGGGGGTCGGCATCAGGCCCGGGGCTAGGTACTGTTGCAGGCAGGCCTGCAACTGGGCGAACTGCACCGGCTTGGACAGAAAGCCCTGGGCGCCGGCCAAGCGGGCCTGGGTTTCGGCGTCGTTCATGATGTCAGCGGTCAGCACCACGATGGGCAGCTGGCCCGCCGCGCCGGGCAGGGCCCGGATGGCGCGGGTGGCGCTCAGGCCGTCCATCACCGGCATGTTGATGTCCATCAGCACCAGGTCAAAACTCTGCTGCTGCACCTTGTCCAGCGCCAGTTGCCCGTTCTCGCAGTCGGCCACCTGGCAGCCCATGCGTTGCAGCAGCATCATGGCCACCATGCGGTTGATGGGGTTGTCCTCGACCAGCAGCACACGCGCTCGGGCGCCGTCCGGATTGGCCAGCAGGGCCGGCTGTCCGCCCGCGTCAGGTGCGGCTGGCTGCTGCGGCGACAAGGGGAGCGGGCTGGTGGTCAGCGGTGCCACGACATGCACTGGCGCCTCGCACACCTCCAGCTGGAGCTGCAGGCTGAAGGTGGTGCCAGCGCCCAGGCGGCTGCTGACCGTGATGTTGCCGCCCATCAGCCGGGCCAGCGATTGCGAGATTTCCAGGCCCAGGCCGGTGCCGCCGAACTGGCGCGCAATGGTGCTTTGTGACCTTTGAAAGCGCTGGAACAGCTGCCGCAGGTCGTGCTCGTCCATGCCGATGCCCGTGTCAGCGACATCCATGGTCAGCTCGGTGACGGTGGCAGAGCGGGCGACTTCGCGCACGGTGACGCGGACCTCGCCGCGGTCGGTGAATTTGACGGCGTTGTTGATCAGGTTGAACAGGATTTGCCGCAGGCGGGTGTCGTCGGCCAGCACCCAGGGCAGGGTCTGGGGCGGCAGCTCGAGCGAAAAGTCCAGGCCTTTGCCGGCGGCCAGGGGCTGCATCAGCGCGCCGATGTCGCGCATCAGCCAGGGCAAGCTGACCGGTTTGCGCTGGATGCTGATCTTGCCGGCCTCGAGCGCGGAAATGTCCAGGATGTCATTGAGCAGCGTCAGCAAATGCCGGGCCGATGTCTGGGCGGTGCTCAGGTAAGCCGCTTGCCTGGCGTCGAGCGGCGTGTCCTCGAGCACGCCCAGCATGCCCATGAGGCCATTGAACGGGGTGCGCAGCTCGTGGCTCATGTTGGCAAGGAACATGCTTTTGCCGCGGTTGGCCTCTTCGGCCCGCACCCGGGCTTCGCTCAAGTCGCGGCTCATCGCTTCCAGCGCCAGACGCTCCTTTTCCTGGCGTGAATGCCGCACAAACAGGGCCATGGCGGCGCCCAGCAGCAGCACCAGCTGGGCCAGAGTGAGACCGACGATCTGCTCATTCTGGTTCAGCGTGGTGTCGTACTGGCGCTCCAGCAGGTGCGACACCTCGGAGTCTGCCGCCAGGCTCAGTGCCTGAAACGCGGGCCCGACTTCATTGAAGCTCGCCACCAGCGCTGCCAGAGCCACCGGGTCGGGCGGCTGGGTGGCCATCACGGACTCGCTCTGCTGCACCAGCTTGGCCAGCGCCGGCCGCAGCGCCAGGTACTCCGGGCGCTGCGCAAGCACCGAGATGCTCGGGTTGTCCTGCAGCAAGGCGAGCCGGCTCAGAAAAATGTCGTGGCGCAGTGTCAGTGTTTCTGCCGTGGGCGGGTTGCGGCTGGTGCTGGCCGCCTCGAGCACGTGCCGAAACCTGAGAAATTCGCGTTCGGCCTGGAAGGTGAGGGCGGTCACCGAGTCCGCGTGCAGGTTGCGGCTCACGGTCAGCATGCGCTTTTGCGTGATCTCGAACACCAGCAGGGCACCCATGGCCATCGCCATGACTGCCGTGACCAGGGCCAGCCAGAACAGAAAGCGGCTGCTTTTGCCACTGGTGGCCATGGTGGTCTACTCGATCGTGAGGGACTTGAGCTGCCAGGCAGAACGCTCGTAGAAAACC
Organism: Pseudomonadota bacterium; assembly: GCA_041182225.1. Lineage (GTDB taxonomy): Bacteria > Pseudomonadota > Gammaproteobacteria > Burkholderiales > Burkholderiaceae_C > Rhodoferax. The sequence continues at coordinate 4,647 of JBEGOC010000088.1, forward strand.
GCAGACTGCAATTCCTTCTTGCTGTCATAGGGGTAGACGATAAACAACGGGCCCTTGGTCTTGACCGGGATCGGCTCGCCATTCATGCGGTGCGCCAGGATCACGTCGTACTGGGTGGCGTCGTCGAACGGGATGCTGGTCTGGTAGTCGTTCAGTGCCAGTGCCTTGAGTGTGCGGCCCTGCGCCTTCACCAGTGCCAGCACGTCGCGCAACAGCGGCCCAGTGAATTTGACCGGCTTCGAGTCCCAGGGCGTCATGGTGCTGAAGTTGCGCTGGGGTAGTTTCTCCAGCATCGCCAGGTCAAATTGAGCGGCGGTAGCGGTGTTCTTCTCGCCCACTTTGCCGGAAATTGTGAGGATAACCTTGCCTTGCGCTGGTTCCAGAGCATGGGCTGCGCCAGCCAGTGCCAGTGTCAGCGCAATGGCCAGCGTGAACAGGTGACGGAAGAGGGGGGATGCCATGAAATCTCCTTGAACCGAAGGGACTGTCGCCGCAGGCGCACGGCCTTGCCGTGCGCCCGACAGCATTACAACCTCATTCTGCCCGATCCGCGGTCGGTCGTTGCCGGGGCCATCGGGAGGGTGGCCGGCGCCGTGGCCGCCCAGCTGCGTCGGCGTCGCCATCTCAGCCGCAGCCAGGCCTCCTGCAACAGCAGGCACACCAGCCAGACCACGGCGCCGCTGAACAGCACGTCGCTAAGGAAATGACCGCCCTGTGCGATGCGCAGCGCGCCGGTGGCGAGCCCGCCCGCCAATCCCCAGCCCAGCCAGCGCCGGCGTGTCGCCGGCGCACCCAGCAGGCCCAGCGCCATCAGGGTGAAGCCGGTGGCCGCGTGGCCGCTGACAAAGGAGCAGTTGCTGTTGCATTGGTTCGAGGGCTGCAGCGCCGGCACAAAGGTGCCGCCGCCACCGAAGGTTTGCACCTCCGCCGGACGGGGGCGGCCCCAGGTCTCCTTGAGGATGGCGTTCACCACAATGCCGGTGCCCAGCAGCATGGCCAGACCCAGCGCCAGACTACGGCGCCACCAGCGGACATTGAGTCGGCCAGGCTGCAGGCGCCAGCAGACGGCGGCGATCAGGCCGAGCAGGCCGGCCAGCCGGCCCAACCAGGGAATGGTCTCGTGGATCAGGGCGACCAGCGGGTATTGGTCCCCGGCAAAGCCTGGCCCGCCGGGGCTGCCGGGCGGACGGTAAAACCAGCCGCTGACACTCAGATCAAGCGCTGGCCAGAGCGTGAACAGCAGGCACAGCAGGCCCCAGGTGCCGGCCAGCCAGAGCCACTCGCGCTCGCGCCAGCCACGGGCGGCCGTCGTCCCGGAACTCGGGACGCGGTCGCGAAGGGTTTTGGGCTGCATGGGTGCGCCATTCTATCGACTGGCCGTACACTCGCGCGCTACGCCGGACCTGACCATGAACGCCCCTCTCGACGTCTCTTTTTTCGCGCGCGCCGCCAAACCGCTGTCGAGCTACCGCAAGTACTGGGCCGCGCGTTTTGGCACGGCGCCCTTCCTGCCGATGAGCCGGGCCGAGATGGACAAGCTGGGCTGGGACAGCTGCGACATCGTGCTGGTCACCGGCGACGCCTATGTGGACCACCCGAGCTTCGGCATGGCCGTGATCGGGCGCATGCTCGAAGCCCAGGGCTTTCGCGTGGGCATCATCGCCCAGCCCGACTGGCACAGCGCCGAGCCGTTCAAGGTGCTGGGCAAGCCCAACCTGTTCTGGGGCGTGACCGCGGGCACCATGGATTCCATGATCAACCGCTACACCGCTGACCGCAAGATCCGCAGCGACGACGCCTACACCCCGGGTGACGTCGGTGGCAAGCGGCCCGACCGCGCCGCCATCGTGTACAGCCAGCGCTGCCGCGAGGCTTTCAAGGAGGTGCCCATCGTGCTCGGCGGCATCGAGGGCTCGCTGCGCCGCATCGCGCACTACGACTACTGGTCGGACAAGGTGCGCCGCTCGATCGTCGTGGACGCCAAGTGCGACCTGCTGCTGTACGGCAATGCCGAGCGCGCGATTGTGGAGATTGCGCACCGGCTGGCCGCGCGCGAGCCGGTCGAGGCCATCACCGACGTACGGGGCACCGCCATTGTGCGCCGGCCCGATGACGAGACCGGGCGCGGTTGGTTCGAGATCGACTCCACCCAGGTGGATGTGCCGGGCCGGGTTGAGGCCCATGTCAACCCCTACCTGACCACCTCGGAGCAGGCGGCCGAGCAGGGCAGCAGCTGCGCCAAGGAAGATGCTACAAAAAATGTAGCTGAAAACCCAATAGGGACGAGGCTTGAGAGCCAATTTAACACCAAGCCGACCCCTGCTTCAGCGGTCGCGCCGCTGACCTTTTTCGCCAACCCCAACCTGCCCACCACGCAGGGCAAGCTCAAGGTGCCGCCGCGCGATCGCTCGGTGATCCGGCTACCCAGCTACGAGCAGGTGCGTGCCGACCCGGTGCTCTACGCCCATGCCAACCGGGTGCTGCACCTGGAAACCAACCCCGGCAACGCCCGGGCCTTGGTGCAAGCCCATGGCGAAGGTGTCACCGCACGCGATGTCTGGATCACGCCACCGCCCATTCCGCTGACCACCGCGGAGATGGACCTGGTGTTCGACCTGCCCTATGCACGCAGCCCGCACCCGGCCTATGCCGATGCGCAGGGCGGCCATGACGGCGTGACCAAGATCCCGGCCTGGGAGATGATCCGCTTCAGCGTGAACATCATGCGCGGCTGCTTTGGCGGCTGCACCTTCTGCTCGATCACCGAGCACGAGGGCCGCATCATCCAGAGCCGCTCGGAGGACTCGGTGATCCGCGAGATCGAGGACATCCGCGACAAGGTCCAGGGTTTTACCGGCACCATCTCCGACCTGGGTGGCCCCACCGCCAACATGTACCGGCTGGGCTGCCGCAGCCCGGAGATCGAGGCGGCCTGCCGCAAGCCCAGCTGCGTGTACCCCGGCATCTGCCCCAACCTGGGCACCGACCACGCGCCGCTGATCAAGATGTACCGGCGCGGCCGCGCGCTCCGGGGCATCAAGAAGATCTTGATCGGCTCGGGCCTGCGCTACGACCTGGCGGTGCAAAGCCCGGAGTACATCAAGGAGCTGGTCACGCACCATGTGGGCGGCTACCTGAAGATTGCCCCCGAACACACCCAGGCCGGGCCGCTGTCCAAGATGATGAAGCCCGGCATCGGCAGCTACGACAAGTTCAAGGCGCTGTTTGACAAGTTCAGTCTGGAAGCGGGTAAAAAGCAGTACCTGATTCCCTACTTCATTGCCGCCCACCCGGGCACCAGCGACGAAGACATGATGAATCTGGCGCTGTGGCTCAAAAAGAACGGCTTTCGCGCCGACCAAGTGCAAACCTTTTACCCCAGCCCGATGGCCACGGCCACGGCGATGTACCACAGCAACAAGAACCCGCTGCGCAAGATCGGGCGCGACAGCGAGACGGTGGACATCGTGCGCGGTGAGCGCCGGCGGCGCCTGCACAAGGCTTTTTTGCGCTACCACGATGCCAACAACTGGCCGCTGCTGCGCGAGGCGCTCAAGGCCATGGGCCGGGCCGACCTGATTGGCAACGGCCGGCACCACCTGATTCCGACCTTTCAGCCGCTGACCGATGGTGGCTACAGCAGTGCACGGCGTAAGAATTCGACCGCTGCCGGCGGGGTGCCAGCGGCTGCCGCGCCGCCGGCGCGCGGACGCCTGTTGACGCAGCATCCCGGCTTGCCGCCGCGGGAGCAGGGGGTAGGGGCAGCGGGGCGCCGGCCAGCCCCACGTGCCCGCGGCCCTGGCGGCACCAGAGCGCCCCTCGGGTCCGCCGCGCACAGGCCGGCCCGGTTTTCAGCTTGAGGCTGCCGGTTTGCCGCGTTGACGGGCTCGGGCCGGTGGGTTTGCTGCGCGCACCGAACTGCTCGCGCAGCTGGCGAAGGTCCTGCTCCAACTTGGCGGCATCGGACATTTTCGAGCCGTGGCGCTCCAGCAGGTGATGGGCGGCTTCGATCAGCTTGGCGTTGAGTGTGGTCTGCCCTTCGACAATCAGTTGCCGCACGGCCATGCCGGGGTCGCCGCGCATCGCCAAGCCCACCGCGCTCTGGGCGATTTTCTGGACTTGTTGGCCTGCGGCGCGGATGCGAGCGCCATAGGCCGGGTGAGGCCCGGCCGCGCCGGCCAGCATTTCGGTGATAGGGCGGGAGGTGCAAAAACGCATGGCCAGCGCCTCGACCCGGGCGTCGGCCAATTCGACCCGGATGTCACGCTTGGCCAGCCGACTGAGCAGGGACAGCAGGTTGGACGCCGCTTCGAAGTCGAAAGCGGCAGACTTGGCCGATGCACACATCTCGCGCACCAGTGCCTGCACCGCGCCGCGCTCATTTTTGAGCACGGCCAACATGGCATCGATGGTGGCGACCGCGCGCTGGTGGCGCGTGCTGTCCGGGTTGCGCTCGATCAGCCGTGTGAAGTTGTCGCGGCAGCGTTGCAGGTTCCGGTGCTCGTTGACATCGAGTTCGGTGAAGGCCAGAGCCACCAGGGTCTGGCAGTCGTAAAGCTTGGAGTCCAGGCCGATGCGTGTCACGCGGTCAAGCAGCGGCCGCGCGCCATCGATGTCGCCGGCGTAAAAGGTCATCATGGCAAGGTTTTGCAGGCGCGGCACCGAGTCGGGCGTCATGTCGCAGGCCATCTTGTAGGTGGCCTGGGCTTGGGCCACGTTACCCAGCTCGAACTGGGCTCTGGCCATCACGTCGTAGGCGTCGGCAAAGCTGGGGTCTTCGGCAATCAGGGCGCCGAGCGCACTGGCGGCGGCAACCGGGTCACCCGAGGCCATCATCGCCCGCGCCACCCCGAGTTTGGCCCAGGGGGCAGCCTTGGCGGCGGCAATGGCTTCGTACAGTTCCTGGGCTTCGGTGAAACGCTCCACGCGCATCAGCAGCTCGGCACCGACCCGGGCGGCATAGAGCCAGAATGCGCTGCGCGCCCGGTAGCGCTCCAGACACAGGTCGGCCGCTATGGCGTAGGCTTGGGCCTCCATGGCATCAAACACCTCGCGGAACGCGTCTTTGCGGTAGCGCGCCAGGCGCAGTCGCTCGTGCAACTGGTTGGCCTTGTGCGGTTTGAGCAGGTAGCCGTCCAGCCCGGTTTCAGCGGCTTCCGCCACCCGGTTGTAGGAGGCCTCGCCGGTCAGCATGAAAAACACGGTGTTGAGCGAGAGCTGGCCTTTTTCGCGCAGTTCATCGATCAGGTCGATGCCCGTGGGCGACTCGCCTGGGAAGTTGTGCTCACACATGACCACGTCAAATGTGCTGTCGCTGAATTGCTCGCGTGCCTCAGACAGCTTGGTGCATTGCGTGACCTTGTTGAAGCCGAACTCGCGCAGTTGCGACGCCAGGATGCCCCGCGTCAGCGGACTGCCGTCGATGATCATCGCTCTGGAGTTGGAGAAATCCGCTTCGAGTAAGCTCATCAAAACAGGTGTTAATCAGTCTTTTCACAGGCAAATTCTTGCCTATGTTGACGTCAATGCTATCAATTTGTTAGCAGCCACGAAGTGTAGCGCCAAGCTGGCGGGGTAGGGCCGAGCGACGATTGCGCCCGCCAAATCGCTCGGTAGTCGTTGCGCCTAGGCGACAGTGTGGGCCTGTCCGTTGGGGCGGACGGCGCGTTGCAGCATGAAGCTGGCACGCAGGCCACCGTCAGCAGCATTGGCCAGCAGCAACGAGCCGCCCATGCGCGACAGGGTCTTGTCCACGATGGCCAAGCCCAGGCCGGCGCCGCGCGCATCGGTGCGCGCCGGGTCACCGCGATAGAACGGCTGGGTCAGCCGCGCCAGTTTGTCGGGCGATACGCCGGCGCCGTGGTCGCGCACCTCGACCAGCACCCAGGGCGGGTTGACCCGCGCGCTGATCTCGACCCGGGCCATGCCGTTGTCGATGCAGCGGCCGTAGCGCCGCGCGTTTTCCAGAAGGTTGCTGATGACGCGGCCAAGTTCGACCTCATCGGCCAGCACCATCAGGTCGTCCGGCAGGCTGACCTGCACGCTGATGTCGTCCTGGTGGTCCAGGCCGTACAGGCTGGCGTCGATGGCCGAGCGCAGCAGCACCGGCACCAGCTTGACCCGGCCTGGGCGCGCGTAGTCGAGAAACTTGTCGATGATGGCGTCGAGCTGACCGATGTCCGCCGCCATGTGATCGCGGGCCTGGGCATCGGCGACGCTGAGCTCGGTCTCCAGCCGCAGCCGGGCCAGCGGGGTGCGCAGGTCGTGCGAAATGCCGGCGAGCATGATGGCACGGTCCTGCTCCACCCGCGCCAGTTCCCGGGTCATGCGGTTGAAGCCGGAATTGACGGCCTGGATCTCCGGGGTGGCGGTTGACTCGTCGAGCACACTGGCCTCCAGGTCCCCCTCGCGCACCCGGTTGACGGCAATGGACAGCTGTTGCAGTGGCCGGTTGATCCGGCGGGCGATCAGGGCGGCGCCGGCCAGCGACAGCGCCGCCACGGTGGACAGCCAGACAAACCAGGTTTGGCCCGCCGTGCGGTTGAACCGGGCGCGCTCGGTGCGCAGCCAGTAGCGGTCGCCGTCAATCGTGAAGCCGATCCACAGGCCGTCCTGCTCGTTGACCTGGTTCGCCACCTGGGTGCCGGGGCCGAGCCGCGCCCCCAGCTCCTGGGCAATGCGCCGGCTCAGCCGGTCGTCCTCAAACGGTTCAAAGCGGTCGCCAGGCTCGCGCGGCACGATGCGCACCCCCTCCTGCTCGGTCATGGTCTTGATCAGCGACACCCGGTTGATGGCGTCGGCATGCACCAGCGCGGCGCGGCTCAGGTTCACCAGCGAGGCGATTTCCTGCGCGGTCTGCAGGGCGCGCGGCTCCAGTTCCATGGCGCGCAGGGTCTGCAGCCAGGCCAGCATGCTGCCCAGCAGCAACAGGCCCAACAGAAAAAAAGTGCGCCAGAACAGGCTCACGCTGGCCCGTGCCGGCCTGGCGGCCACGCCATCCGCCGGAGTCACCGGTACCGCCATCCTCAGCTGTTGCCGTCGGGCACGAACACGTAGCCCACGCCCCATACGGTCTGGATGTAGCGGGGTGCCGCCGGGTCGGCCTCCAGCAACTTGCGCAGGCGCGACACCTGCACGTCCAGGCTGCGGTCAAAGGGCTCAAATTCCCGGCCCCGCGCCAATTGCGCCAGTTTTTCGCGCGACAGGGGCTGGCGCGGGTGGCGCACCAGCGCCTTGAGCATGGCAAATTCGCCCGTGGTCAGCGGCAGGTCTTCGTCGCCCCGGCGCAGCACCCGCGCACCCAGGTCAAAGCTGAACGGGCCAAAGCGCACCACCTCGGCATCGGCGGCGGGTGAGCCGGGTGCCTCCAGCACCGGCCTGCGACGCAGCACGGCGTGGATGCGGGCCAGCAACTCGCGGGGGTTGAAGGGCTTGCCCAGGTAGTCGTCGGCGCCCACCTCCAGCCCCACGATACGGTCCACGTCTTCGCCCTTGGCGGTCAGCATGATGATGGGGGTGCGGTCATTGGCGGCACGCAGGCGGCGGCAGATGGACAGGCCGTCTTCACCCGGCATCATCAGGTCGAGCACGATCAGGTCCACGGTTTCGCGCAGCAGGATGCGGTTCAGGGCCTTGCCGTCCTCGGCCTGCAGCACCTCGAACCCTTCCTGCGTTAGGTAGCGGCGCAGCAGGTCGCGGATGCGCGCGTCGTCATCAACAACGATGATCTTGTCACTGCGGCTCTGGTTGGCACTCATGGCGGTTGGTTGTGGTGGATTTGTAACACACGCCATTCTGCAGGTTGGCGCGGCGGGCCACAGGCAAATCCGCAAGGCGATCACACACTGTTACAAATATTGCCGTTTTCACCATCACTCTGCGGAACAATACAAAACCTCGTTTCCTGCGGTGCTAACGTGACCTGATGAAGCCGGCCCTGTTGATGTTGCTGCTGCTGCCCGCCCTGCTGGCCACTGCCCTGGCGCAGCCGGCGCCCCGGCGCGAGCCGCGCGCCCCGGCAGAGGTGCCGGAGCAACGGCGTACCGACCTGCGCTCGGTCCTCAAGCAGGCCCCGCCCGTGGTCGGTCCTGGCGCCGAGGCACCGTTGGAGCCGACAGCGCCCTGGCGGCGCCTGACTGAGGAAGAACGCGCCAGTTTGCGGCAACAATTGCGCCAACAGGCCGGCGAGGGCGCCAGCCCGGACGGGCGGAACAACCGGGCGACGGCACCCTGCAGCCGTGAGCCAGCCAGGAAAACGACCAGGAGTGCGGATGACAATTGCTACTAAAAAGATAGCTTTAACCTTAATACTGACTTGGGCTGGACTCGCATTTGGCCAACAAAGTCCGGTTTCCCACGTGAGCAATCTGGTGCAGCTCTCGGCCAGCGCTGTGGTGGATGTGCAACAGGATTTGGTATCCATTTCTCTCAGCACCACGCGCGACGGCAGCGACGCGGCCCTGGTGCAAAGTCAGCTCAAGGCAGCGCTGGATGCCGCCCTGGCCGAGGCGCGCAAGGTGGCACAACCCGGGCAACTGGAGGTGCGCACCGGCCAGTTCAGCCTGTACCCGCGCCAGAACCGTGACGGCAAGCAGACCGGTTGGCAGGGCACGGCCGAGCTGGTGTTGGAGGGACGCGACATCGGCCGCATTGCCGCTACCGCGGGTAAGTTGCAGACCATGACCTTGTCGGGTGTCACTTTTTCCTTGAGCCGCGAGCAGCGCAGCCGGGTCGAGACCGAGGTGCAGGCCCAGGCGATTGAGCGCTTTCGGGCTCGCGCCCTGGAGATTGCCCGCAGTTTCGGTTTTGCCGGCTACACGCTGGGCGAGATTCAGGTGGGCAACCAGGAGCAGGGCGTGATGCCGCGCCCGCGCCTGATGGCCACGGCAGCCCCCATGGCGATGGCCGAGGCGCCGGTGCCGGTGGAGGCCGGCAAGACGGCGGTCAGTGTCACGGTGTCGGGCACCGTGCACCTGAAGTAGCCGACCTGGCCGGGTTTACTGCGCGGCCCAGCCGCCGTCCATGTTCCAGGCCACGCCGCGCACATTGTTGCCCGCGCTGGAGCACAGGAACACCGCCAGCGCGCCCAGCTCGTCCGGCGTGGTGAACTGCAGGGACGGCTCCTTTTCGCCCAGCAGTTGCCGCGTGGCCTCGTCGTTGCTCACGCCCTGCGCGGCAGCACGGGCATCCACCTGCTTTTGCACCAACGGCGTCAGCACCCAACCCGGGCAAATCGCATTGCAGGTGATGCCGGTGGTGGCGGTTTCCAGCGCGGTGACCTTGGTCAGGCCCACGAGACCGTGCTTGGCCGCCACATAGGCCGATTTTTCCGCCGAGGCGACCAGCCCGTGCACCGAGGCCAGATTGATGATGCGGCCCCAGTTGGCCTCCCGCATGGCGGGCAGCGCCAGCCGGGTGGCATGAAAGGCGCTGCTGAGATTGATGGCGATCACGGCGTCCCAGCGCTCGGGCGGAAAATGTTCGATCCGGGCCACATGCTGGATGCCGGCGTTGTTGACCAGGATGTCGACGCGGCCGAAGGTGCTGGCGGCGTAGGCCATCATGGCTTCGATCTCGGCGGGCCGACTCATGTCGGCGCCGTGGTAGCCCACCTGCACGCCCAGGGCTGCGATGGCGGCGCGTGGGCCGTCGACATCGCCAAAGCCATTGAGCACGATGTTGGCGCCCTGGCCGGCCAGCGCCCGGGCGATACCCAGGCCAATACCGCTGGTGGAGCCGGTGACCAGCGCTGTTTTACCTTTGAGCATGGTGATTCCTTCTGAGTTGGCTTTACGATAGCCGTTGATCCGATGCCCGATTTCACCATGACTGACCCGACCCGCCACTTCGTCCATTGTCCCGATGCTGCCAACGGCCACCGCATGGCCTACTGGTGCTGGGGTGACCCCGAGGCCGAGCACGTGGTGCTGTGCGTGCACGGGCTGACGCGCCAGGGGCGCGACTTTGATGTACTGGCCCAGACCCTGTGTGCGCGGGCCGAGCGCTCGGGCAGGCGCCTGCGGGTGGTGTGCCCGGATGTGGTCGGGCGCGGCGACAGCGACTGGCTGGCGGACCCTATGGCCTACCAGGTGCCCACCTATGCCGCCGACATGCTGACCCTCATCGGCGAACTGCGCGCCAGCACGCTGGATTGGGTCGGCACCAGCATGGGCGGTCTGATCGGCATGGCGGTGTGCGCCCACCTGGGACCGTCTGGCGTGCGCCGGCTGGTGCTCAATGATGTCGGTCCCACCATCGAGTGGGTGGCCCTGCAACGCATCCGGCAGTACCTGGGCCGGGGCGGTGAGTTTGACACGCTGCAGCAGGCGGCCGACGCGCTGTGGGCGATTGCCAGCAGCTTCGGGCCGCACACCCCGGCGCAATGGTTGGCGCTGTCTCGGCCCATGGTCCGGCCCGTGGCCGACGGTAGCCCCAGGCTGCGCCTGCACTACGACCCGGCGCTGGCCGTGCCGTTTCGGCAGGTGACGCCTGACAGCGCCGCCCAGGGCGAGGCGCTGGTGTGGCAGCTGTACGACCGCCTGGCGCTGCCCACCCTGCTGCTGCGCGGCGCGGACTCCGATCTGCTGTCGGTGGCCACAGCCGAGGCCATGACGCAACGTGGACCGCGCGCCCGCCTGCTGCAGTTTGCCGGTGTCGGGCATGCGCCGACCCTGATCGCCGACGACCAGGTGCAGGCGGTGTCGGACTTTTTGCTGGGCTGAGTCCCGTCAGCCACGCCGGCCGACGCCGCCGGCGACAATCCACCCATGAAAAGCTTGCCTGCCGAGCCGTCGGGGTCGGCCTCGCCCCTGATCCAGGCCACCGCACACAGCCTACCCGAACAGGCCCAGGCGCTGGCGCGGGCGCGCGCCTTTGCCGAGCCGCTGCTGGCCGGTGAGGCGCTGGACACCGGCGAGAACACGCTGGCGCATGCCGACGCGGTGGCCGCCATCCTGAAGCTGATCGAGGGTTCCGAAGCGATGCAGGCCGCCAGCTACCTGGTGTACGCCTGCGAGCACCTGAACAAGCCGCAGGAGGTGATCGCCAAGGCCTTTGGCGATAACTTTGCCACGCTGGCCCTGGAGACCACCAAGCTGGTGCGGCTGCAGCGCCAGGCCCGCCAAGTGCAGGCGGCCGGCGCCCGCGCCACGGCGATTCCCATGGCGCAGACCGCCGCCGCCCAGACCGAGAACGTGCGCAAGATGCTGCTGGCCTTCTCGCGCGACCTGCGGGTGGTGATGCTGCGCCTGGCTTCGCGCCTGCAGACGCTGCGCCACTTTGCCCACACCAAGCTGCCGCTGCCACCGGGGCTGGCCGCCGAGTCGCTGCAGGTGTTTGCGCCGCTGGCCAACCGGCTGGGCATTTGGGAGATCAAGTGGGAGATGGAAGACCTGGCCTTCCGTTTTCTGGAGCCAGAGACCTACCGCAGCGTGGCCGGCCTGCTGGATGAAAAGCGTACCGAACGCGAGGCCCAGGTGCAGCGCCTGCGCGATGAGTTGCAGGCCGGCCTGCAGGCCCAGGGCCTGGCGGTCACTGTGCAGGGCCGGCCCAAACACATCTACAGCATTGTGCGCAAGATGCGCGGCAAGTCGCTTGGTTTTGAGCAGATTCACGACATCCGGGCGCTGCGCGTGGTGGTGGCCGGCATTCCCGACTGTTACGCCGCCTTGAGCTGGGTACACAGCCGGTTTGTGCCGGTGACCGAAGAGTTTGACGATTACATTGCCCGGCCCAAGGCCAATGGCTACCGCTCGCTGCACACCATCGTGCGCGACACCAGCGGCCAGCCGATCGAAATCCAGATCCGGACCCAGGCCATGCATGAGCACGCCGAACATGGCGTGGCGGCGCACTGGGCCTACAAGGAGGCCGGCGCCAAGGGCTATGCCGGCGTGTCCGCCAGTGGCGCCTACGACGCCAAGATCGCGGTGCTGCGCCAGCTGTTGGCCTGGGAGCGTGAGCTCTCGGGCGCGCCGGGCGCCGGTATGCTGGACGACCGCATCTATGTGCTGACGCCCGACGCCGCCATTGTGGAGTTGCCGCAGGGCGCCACCGCGGTCGATTTTGCCTACAGCGTGCACACCAACCTGGGCCACCGCTGCCGCGGCGCGCGCCTGGACGGCGTCATGGTGCCGCTCAACACGCCGCTGAAAAACGGGCAGACCGTGGAGGTGACGGTGGCCAAGGAGGGCGGCCCCTCGCGCGACTGGCTCAACGCCGACCTGGGCTACCTGGTCAGCCACCGTGCGCGGGCCAAGGTGCGCGCCTGGTTCAACGCCCTGGCCCTGGATGAGACCGTGGCCAAGGGGCGGGAGGCGGTGGAAAAACTGCTGCAACGCGAAGGGCGCACCGCCCTCAAGCTGGATGATCTGGCGGCGCAGCTGGGCTTCAACGCCGCCGACGATTTGTTTGAGGTGGTGGGCAAGGACGAATTTTCCTTGCGCAACATCGAACTGCTGCTGCGCCCGCCGGAGCCGGCCGTCGCGGACGCCGATTTGCCGCTGCTGCGCAAGCCGCGCAGCACGGCGCAGCCGGCCAAGGGCGGCTTGCTGGTGGTGGGCGTGGACTCGCTCATGACCCAGCTGGCCAAATGCTGCAAGCCGGCGCCGCCCGATGCCATTTGCGGTTTTGTCACGCGCGGCAAGGGTGTGAGCGTGCACCGCGCCGATTGCTCCAACCTGCGCGAGCTGGTGGCGCGCAACGGCGAACGGGTGATTGAGGTGGCCTGGGGTGAGCCGGTCGGCAGCCTGAAGGAAGCGGTCTACCCGGTGGATGTGGCGGTGGAAGCGGTTGACCGCCAGGGCCTGCTGAGGGATATCTCGGAAGTGTTTGCCAAGGACAAGACCAACGTGATCGCGGTGCAGACGCAGACCGTCAAGGGCACGGCCTGGATGACCTTCACGGTGGAGGTGGCCGATTCGGGCCGGCTGGCCCGGGTGGTCGGCACGGTGGCCGAGCTGCCGGGTGTGCGCTCGGCCCGCCGGCGCTGAGCCGAACGACTTCGCGGCCGGCTCGCCTTATTGCGTGCCGAAAATCCGGTCGCCGGCGTCGCCGAGGCCGGGCAGGATGTAGCCGTGGTCGTTGAGCTCGCGGTCAATGGCTGCGGTAAAAACGGGGACATCGGGGTGCGCCTGGTACAGGGCATTGATGCCTTCGGGGCAGGTCAGCAGGCACAAAAACTTGATCGATTTGGGCTTGCAGGCCTTGAGCCGGGTCACCGCCGCGGCCGCCGAGTTGCCGGTGGCGAGCATCGGGTCAACGATCACGATGTCGCGCTCTTCCATGTTCTTGGGCATCTTGAAGTAGTACTCGACGGCCTGCAGCGTGGCCGGGTCACGGTACAGGCCGATGTGGCCCACGCGCGCGCCGGGCACCACCGACAGCACGCCGTCCAGAATGCCGTTGCCAGCTCGCAGAATGGACACAAACACCAGCTTCTTGCCGTCAATCTGCTTGCCGGTCATGACTTCCAGCGGGGTTTCAATCTCGACGTCCTGCACCGCCATGTCGCGGCATACCTCGTAGGCCATCAGGCTGGAGAGCTCGCCCAGCAGCCGGCGAAAGCTGTTGGTGCTGGCCTCCTTGTTGCGCATCAGGGTGAGCTTGTGCTGTACCAGCGGGTGGTCGATCAGGTGGACATTGGCGCGGGCGGCGGGGTTGATTGGGATCATGGTCGTTGTTGTGGGTTATTTGAACGGTGTAGGATGAAACTCTACCGCAAATGCATGGGTGTTCCGCCAAGTAGAAGTACGTTGCTGCTGATCCGCCGCGCGGCCGGGGCTGGCTGCCGGGAGCGCGTCCGGGCTGGTCGGCGCGCTGCGCCGACGCTGCTGCGATGCTCGCCCTGCGCCCGGGCCGCGCAACTCACTGAGTTCGCTGCGCTCACACCGTTCGGACAAGCGCGGCCAGCATGAGGACGAAACGCGCTGCGCGCGTCGGGCGCCGTGCTGCGCTTCTCGCCACCCCGGCATGCGCTCCCGGCAGCCAGCCC
>JBEGOC010000089.1:0-10529 GCA_041182225.1 Pseudomonadota bacterium
TGGATGGCCTGCCTATCCCCTCGCTGCTGTACCGGCAGCTCAGCCCGCAGGGCCGGCAGGTGCTGGTCGATTACGCCCGCAATCGCTGGTCGCCCACCGCCATCGGCGGCGTGGCGTCTATCGGCTCCTGCGCCATCGCCCTCTGGGCCATGACCCGCGCCCCCGTGGCCAGCGTGGCCGCTCTGCGCGAGACCTCGGTGCTGTTTGCCACCGTGCTCGGCACGCTCATGCTCAAGGAGCGCTTCGGCCCGCAGCGCGCCGCCGGCACGGTGGTGACGTGGGGGGTGATGGCGCTGCCGTTGGGGTGAATAAGTGCAACGCCGTCAGATGCTCAAGGTAAGAACGAGATGGGACCCAGGTTGATGCCGTTGGGAGATGTGGCTGTTCCGTTGAAGAACATGTGCTCCTTGAGGATCTGTACGTGTACCGATCCGATCGGCTTGCTGAAGAAATCTGCGACCGTGGTGACGCCACTGTTGTCGCAGTTGTTCTTGATTGTGAAGTCGGCCAACTTGATCGTGTAAGTCTGTGCGCCGGTGCCCAGTGGCGTAACAACTGGTGCTTTTGCTTCGACGTAGCACCCGTTGAAACTCTGCTTGAGCTGTGCGAACACGGTAAACGTGGGTACCTTGCGGCTCGTTAACTCGTCGTTTCCCCAGACCGCAATCTGCATCTGCTTCTGGCCCGACAACGTAACCGATGTGTCGTTTGCAGCGTTCACGAAAGCACCTATGAACGGTACGCCAGTGGTCGAGGCAAAGCCGAGGCCGAAGTAGAAGCTGGGGGGGGTGTCGGTCACGGGGGAGATACCGTTCCACCAGAAGTTGCTCCAGTCATTGGCTGCCGCGTCTTGGTACCAGTTGAACGATCCACCCTCCACTGAGCGACCAGCCCGCGCGTAGGTGATCGTGTCGACATCCTGATTGGTATAGGCGCTTGCGAACACGAGCGGCGTTACCAAAACGGTGCTGTACGGCTGGCTGATGACTACTGGGGCAGTCGTCCCATTCCCGGCGACATCTGACACTGCTCCGGAGGCAACGCTGACTTCGAGGTTGCCAGACGAGTTTGAATTTGGCGTGACCTCAAGGGTATAAACGGTTGCGCTGACCTTGGTGACCGATGCAGCCTTGGAGCCACCAGTCAGCGTCACGTCATCTACTGTGAAGCTTGTTCCTACGTCCTCACTGAATGTGAAAGTGAGGATCACTGGACCGGTGGCTGTGCCTGTCACGCTGCTGCCGATCAGCACGGTGGGCGCTTGAGTGTCGAACGCCACGGCTGGGGCGCTGGCCGTCGCCGTGTTGCCATTGTTAGCCGCGTCGCTGAACTTGCTGGTACCGACACTGACTGCCAAAGAACCAGTCGTGTTGGCCGTCGGGGTCACGATCAGCGTGTAGCTGGTTGCGTTGACTTTGGTGAGCGTGGCGGCCTTGGTGCCACCCGTCACGGTGACGTCGTCAGCTGTGAAACTCGTGCCGATGTCCTCACTGAAAGTAAAGGTGTAGGTCACGTCGCCCTTGACGGTTCCGGTGGCATTGCTTGAGATGCTCAATGTGGGAGCTAACGTGTCAGGCGGCGGGTTGGCGTCACCCCCGCCGCAGGCGGCAACCAAAGAGGCACAGGCCAGCGCGCAAGCGCTGAGACGAAAGTTGGAAAGACACAGGTTCATCAGGAGCTCCTTGGCAAGGTGACGGTTTAGCGTTGGGCGGAATACCTGAACAGGGCGTCAAAGAAGCCCTGATTGTTTGGACGGCGCTTTCTGAAAGCGCTTTCATTGGAGATTAACGCTTGCGGTTCATGACATCAAGAGCTGCGGTACAGGGCTTTCCCTTAAGCGTGATCGGCGTTTACTCGGAGGATCACCTTTGGCTTCGTTCCAATGTCCTGGGCGCTACCGTCATCACGTGACCGTCGCTGAATCGCACGCTGACGGGCTGTGGGGTGACGTTGTAAGCTAAATAGGTCTTGCGTCCATCTGGTCTGCGAAAGACCGAGAACAGGGTCGTGTCTGCGGTCACGCTGAGGTCGGGTGTACCCATTTCGTGCAAGCTGGCCATCCAGTGCAGCGTGTGGGTGCGTGTGTCGCCGAGTTCCACGGCGCCCCATCGGTTCCATTGGGAGAGTGCTGCGGCAGGGTCGGCCAGAGCCAGATACTTGGCGAACAGGTCCTGCCAGATGTCCGGAGGGTCGGCACGCTTGCCTCGTGAAGCGAAGACCTTGGTGTCGCCTTCGAGGGTCCCTAGATTGCGCCGTATGTAGGCCGGGTCGTCGCCCAGATAGGTGGATGCTGTGGTGATCGGCAGCAGGTTGATGCCCTTGATCTGTCGCGGCTCATCGGTCCACCATGTGTTGTGGGCGTACTTACCGCCAAAGACCATGCTGGTCTCGACGTGCGGGTATTCCGGCGGAAAAACCAGTCGCTGGGCATCGAACCAATAGGTGCGGATGGCCTGGATCTCGCTGGTGTAAAGCCAGACGCCCAGATCTCTCAACTTCTCATTGCCTTGCAGCTCACCCCAAAGGATGAGCCCAGCCCATGCGTTGACCGCCTCCGAGGAACTTTCCTGGTTGTTGCCCCATCCACCCATGGAAGTGCCCGAAGCCCAGGAATGGCCTTCGTAAGGGTCGAAGGTGCGCAGGAAGGGGAAATCACTGCGCCCACGCTCGGCGGTGGCGATATCGGCAACCAGCAAGTCCACCATGCCGCCCCAACGTTCCCGAGAGGCCCAGGCAGGGTCCCGCAGTGCCAGTTCGGCAACCGTGCGGATCCAATACCCGTAGTGGAAGTGGTGGTCGTTCATCTGCTCGATGCTGAAGTACTCCTCGGGGTGTGCAAGAACGGAGCCGATGGCACGATCCAGATGGAAGTAGGTCTTTCGGCTCTCGCCCGAAAACCACGCTTCTATGCGGCCCTGCATGAGTTTGAGTAGTTGCGTCGCGGCCTCTCGGTCGCCCTGTGCCTCTACCACATCCATCAGCTTGGCGATCCGCTGCAGCCCTTTGCCCTGCCAGTACGGGCCATTGCCGATCTCCAGCATCATCCGACGTGCATTACGTACATCGGCCCGCGCCAGGTCCTGAATCTGCCGAGACTGAGCGGGGTCGGAAACCGCCGGCCAGTTCGGTACGAAGCCCGGATATCGGGCCAGGGTGCGGAACTCCGAGGCCGCGAGCAACTTCAATGGTCCCCTCACGGTGTCATAAGCTGGCCCAAGCCGTCCTTCCACCGATCCATTGCGGTACCAGTGATGGGGGTATAGCGCCATCAGTGGCCCGACGTCAGGCCCTTCGAGAGCAGTAGTCCGCATCGCATAGCGGGTCTCCACCTGTGCCTTGGCCCGGTCCACCGACCAGGTCACGCGGGTGTCGTCAATGAAGGCGTAGGCGTGACGCGCCAGAAGGGAGCGCGTCGACGTTGTGCGGTCTGGCAGGGCGGCCAGCGACATGTAGCCGCGTCCGGCCGGCATCCGTGCGAGCCACACACCCGTCGGCTGTACTTCCCAGCTTACGCCACTGGGGCCGTAGGCGGCCCATGCGGCCGATGGACTGGTGATTTCCAGAATGCGACCATCCTCCATGGACGGCGCGGCCTGCGAGCCGGCCGGGAGGCGCAGCTGAAGATCGCCGTAACTCACCCTGAACTGCACGTAAGGGCCGCCATGGGCCACTGTGGCCCGCAACTGGTGGGCCCCTTCGGTCCAGTTCATGTCAATGGCCCAGTCGCTGATCTTGGCCAGGTGGGCACGCCCTCCCTTGAAGCCTGTTGCCGTCACGATCACGGGCTCGCGGTGGGGGTATTGGATCTCGACGTCACGGCGTTCTGTAGGTACAACCTGCTTGCGAGGCAGGGCCACCTCCAGTCCGCCCTCGATCGGTACCACGCTCAGAGGCTGGGCATGAATGGGCTCGCGCTGGCCACCAAACACCAGCGAGGAGTACCACTGGTTGGTAGGGACTGCCTGCTGCTTGACCTCCCCACTGCGCCATGGCGCGGGCGGTGCCACGGGGTCTGTGCCCTTGGGCGCGAGGAAGTAGGTGGATGCCCCGAGACGCACCGGTTCGGCGATGCAGGGGATCGCGCTCAGCAGGGCTGCCAAGGTCAGTATCAATCTGTTGGATCTCATAGACTGTGATTTTGAAAGCGCTTTCAGATCTGACGAGTCCACGTTTTCCCTGAACCCGGTCCGATAGCCTGGTGTTTACAATCTGAAAGCGCTTTCATGTCGAGAAACTGCGGTTCAACATCCAGAGCAATCACATGCAGATTCCAATCATTTCCACGAGGAACTTCCGCCTCGGGCGGCCCATTCACCGCAATGTCTCTGACCGATCGGTTGTGACGCCCGAGCGCGTTGGGCGCCTTGGAGTCGGGGCGCTGCTGAGTGCGGCGGCCATTTCTGCTGGCGCAGTCGACTTCGGTCCCTTTTCTTTGACCGGATTTGCCAAAGTGGAAGTCCAGCAGGCCAGCAACCAGTGTGTGGAGTGCCAGCGCTTTCCAGGTGAGGAGAAGCAGCGTCAATGGGCTGATGAACTGGTGCCGGGTCGCCCCTACGGCACCGAGACCAACCACGTGACCCTGTTCCAGCCCTGGTTGTCGGCCAAGTTCGACCTCGGCAAGGGCTTCAAGTTGACGGGCTTGCTCAGCCAGCGTCTGCGTGATGGCAAGGTCGATATTCCCGGGTTCCTGTACGAGCGCAACATCGCGGTGGCTCATGAGGACTGGGGCCGACTGGCGGTAGGTGCATGGACCACCAGGGCCTGGTCTTTGGGGGACTACCCCTTTGGCACCACCTTGGGTGTTGCAGATGCCTGGGCATCCAGCGGTGCAGGATACGGCTTGAAC
This sequence comes from Pseudomonadota bacterium, assembly GCA_041182225.1. Classification (GTDB taxonomy): domain Bacteria; phylum Pseudomonadota; class Gammaproteobacteria; order Burkholderiales; family Burkholderiaceae_C; genus Rhodoferax. Next base: position 4,847 of record JBEGOC010000089.1, read on the forward strand.
AAGGAAGCTGTCCGCTACACGTCTCGACCCTTGGATGTAGCACAGGGCGATCTGGTGTTGGAGGTCACCTATGACCGAGGCAACACCGATTTCAAACGCAACAAGCCCCGATTCGTCGAGGTGTTTGCCCAGTACCGCAAGGGCGATTTGCTGGTCGAGACCATCCTCCAGGACACCCGCAACGGCAACCCGCAAGCCTGGGGACATGGACCTTTCACCGGCCTCACGCCCTTCCCCGCAGACGATGCAAAACTAGGCAGTTCAGGTCAGAGCATCGCCATGGTCATGGCTCGCTATCCCATTGACAACCGGTGGGAGGTGCTGGCTGGACTTCGTCGCAATCGCTGGAGCGGAGCCTACGCCGTGGTCACGGGTTGGGATGCAGCGGGCGGCTTCGCGCTGTGGAACAACATGTTCAATGTGGATTGGGGCGGTTCTCTAAATGGCGTGCCCAATCCAGGTTACGCAGCCACTTCCACCGACGCGACGGGCGGTGTTCGCTACAAGCGTGGCGACTGGTCTGTAACGGCGGGCCTGCTGCACCTTGGCCGAGCCAAAACGGCCAACCCTTCTGACAGGGGGCAGCACAACACCGCCACCATCGGCACGCTTGGGCTGGGCCGGGATTGGCGCAATGGTTTTCAGACCTACCTGATGGCTGGTGCCGTGGAATTTGGTCGATTGGGTCTTGCGCCCCTGTCGATGCCCGCGAACACGGCGTTCACGGGGGTGGATCCCCGAGTAACGCGTCGCGGCAACTGGTTTGGCGCAGGTGCCGTCTACGTCTTCTGAGGTGTCTTGATGCAATCCGTGATCGCTCGTCATTCCCGCCTGCGTCCCGCACGCCGCTCGTGGCTGCATAGGGGGCTTGCCGCCGTCGCCTTGGTGGGCCTTTTGGCTGCCTGCGGCGGTGGTGGAACTGTCCCCGAACCTGGCGTGCAATCTCGCGTGCTGAGCGCGGACTTCAGCAACCGCAACGCCGTGAACTATGCGCCCTTTCGCGAGGCCGTCAGAGACCCTGCCAAGATCACCGATGCCATGGTCAAGCAAGACCTGGATCTGTTGCTGGCAGCCAATCTCAAGTTGATCCGCACCTTTGACAGTTCTGAGGAGGTGGCTCGCAGGGTGTTGCGTGTCATCCGCGACCATAACCTGGACATCAAGGTGCAGCTCGGCGTGTGGATCGCCTCGGGGCAAGAGTCGGCAAACCTGGCCGAGATGGACCGCGGTGTGGCGCTGGCCAAGGAGTTCTCCTCGACGGTGGTCGCTGTCAGCGTCGGCAATGAAACCATGGTCAGCTGGTCGTTCAACCCGGTTAAGCCTGTTGACATGGCGCGCTACATCAAGAGCGTGCGTGATCGCATCACTCAGCCTGTGACCACCAACGACAACTGGGCCTTCTGGGCCAGTGCGCCGGCTTCTATCGTGGATGAGGTCGACTTCGTGGCGATGCACACCTATCCCCTTGCCGACAGCGTCCACAGCCCGGGTTCCTGGGATTGGCAGCAGGAGTCTGCTGCGGCATCTGCCCGTGCGGCGGCCATGATGGACGCCGCACTGGCGCGATCCAAGGCTGATTACGCCGCGGTTCGCAATTACCTGGATGGTCTCGGCCGCAAATCCAAGGCCATCGTGATTGGGGAGACCGGTTGGAAGGCCGCACCGTCTGGCGGTGAATCCCAGCGTGCCCACCCAGTGAACCAGAAGATGATGTTTGACCGACTCAACACTTGGGTGGGCCAGGCGCGGGCCGGTGGCGAGGGTCCCAAAACCATCTTCTGGTTCGCTGCATTCGACGAGCCGTGGAAAGGCAGTGATGACAAGTGGGGCTTGTTCAATTTGTCGCGGAAAGCCCGTCTTGCATTGCAGTCGGTCATCCCTGCTGCTCAATGGGAGCCAGGCATTTGGACGACTGCCGATGCGCTCTACTACGTACCAGTGGTGGCGGGCGGCCCTGTCACGGCTTCACGCTATACCGTGCAGGCTGACAAGGCCACTGCGGGCGAGGCATTGCCGTCCGAGGCCCCGGCCTGGAATGCTTGGGAAAACGGGACGACGGCCACTGCAGCAGACAACTTCACCACGGCTGACCCTGTGGACGGTGGCAAAAGCATTGAAATCACGCCCAAGCCCGCCGTCTGGGGCTGGGGCATGACCTTGGGGCTGCCCACCCGGGCAGAGGACCTGAGTTCATTCAACGTGTCATCGGGCAGGTTGAATTTCAGTATCAAGACCACTTACCCGGGCAAGATTGAGATCGGATTCCTGACGGGTACCGCTGCCAACTCGTCGCTGTACGACGTGTACTTGCCCATTTCCAGCGGGCAGTATGGCTACGTCAACGATGGCCAGTGGCATCAGGTCTCCATTCCCTTGGCCGACATCATCGCCAAGGGCGCCATGGCCTTCGGGATGACGGATCCTTCGAGGTCCAAGCTCGACATGACCAAGGTGACCAATCTGTTCGTGATTGCAGACCGCTATGGGGTCACTGGCAAGAGTCAAGGCACCAATGACCAAACCAAGATCCTGGTAGACGCGATTTACTGGTCCAAATAGTGCCCCACCACGAGTGATCGTTCACCAAATAGGGGCCCTGCAGGGCCCCTATTTTTATGATCTTCTGGCACGGTGAGCCGAGAGCATCCAGCTCTGGCCCCCCGATGAAAAGACTCATCCGATCAACGTGCCCTGACGATCAAACGCCAGAGCGCAACCTGCGTCGGGCTTGAGCCACACCGTTTTCCCAGAAGCCCAGTGCTCATGTCCGCTGCTCACTTTGGCGTTCAGCAAGGTATCAACGCCCTCTACCTTGAGGTGCAGGAGTGAGGCATCGCCAAGATGCTCCGCAAACAGGATTTGTGCCGGTATGCCGGAGGCGACGTCGTCGACAGCCAAGTGTTCAGGTCGCAACCCGGCTCGGTGGATGTTCGCCATGTCGTTCGGCCTGCATAGCGCTTGCCACAGCGAGCGACACGGTGCCGGTGCACCTTCGCCAGGCCGATCGATCAGGTTGATCTTGGGGGCACCCAGAAACGTGGCCACAAATTCGTTTGCGGGCCGCTGGTACAACTCCAACGGCGGACCTAGCTGCTCGATGCGGCCTTTGTTGAACACTGCTATCCGGTCACCCAGGGTCATGGCTTCCACCTGGTCGTGCGTGACGTAGATCATGGTGGTGCCCAGCTCATGGTGCAGTCGCCGTAACTCCACACGCATGTCGACCCGCAGCGCTGCATCCAGATTGGAGAGCGGCTCGTCGAACAGGAATACCTTGGGCTTGCGCACGATGGCGCGGCCGATGGCCACACGCTGGCGCTGCCCGCCGGAGAGCTCCTTGGGAAAGCGCGACAACAGCGATTCGATTCGCAGAATCTCGGCTGCCTTGCGGACTTGCTCATCGCGGGTTCGTCTCGGTACGCCTGCCATGCGCAATGAGAAGCCCATGTTCTCCGCCACGGTCATGTGGGGATACAGCGCATAGCTCTGAAACACCATGGCCGCACCGCGCTGCGCAGGGTGTAGGTCGTTGCTGCGCACGCCATCGATGAGCAGGTCTCCGCTCGAGATCGACTCCAACCCCGCGATCATGCGCAGCGTGGTGGTCTTGCCGCAACCCGAAGGCCCGACGAAAACCAGGAACTCCCTGTCATGCACCTCCAGGTCCACGCCCTGGATGACATGCGTCTCTCCAAAGTGCTTGCGCACGTCGCGCAGGATGACCTGACCCATTTCAGCGACTCGCCTTCACCGCTCCGTCACCAAGGGTCAGCCCTGTAGCCGCTACCCGTTGGGCTTGCAGGAACCGCTGATACCACCGTGCGCTGTCCTTGAGCGTTCGCTTCAGCGTCTGGTAGTCGACATGCACGATGCCAAAGCGCTTCTCGTAGCCTGATGCCCACTCGAAGTTGTCCATCAGGCTCCACACCATGTAGCCCACCACGGGAACGCCTTGCCGTATGGCATCGCCCACGGCAGCGATGTGGTCCGACAAATAACTGATGCGGTCGCTATCGCGCACCCGCCCATCGGACAGGTGATCCGGGAAGGCGCCGCCGTTCTCGGTGATGTAGATCGGCGGAACGGCGTAGTCCCGATGCAGGCGTACCAGCAACTCAGTCAAGCCTTGTGGATAGATTTCCCAGCCCATTTCGGTCAGCGCCAATCCGCTGCTCTTGACGTCGAACGGCTCTCCTGCGCTGACCACCGACCGCGAGTAGTAATTGATGCCCAGGTAGTCCAGTGGCGCGGCGATGTCGCGCAGGTCACCCTCCTCAACCTTGGGCACGTCTTCTCCCAGGTGATCGAGCACATCCTGAGGGTAGGTGCCGTGAAACATCGGGTCCATGAACCATCGCAGCAGCCGCCCATCCTCCAGGCGCGCCTTGGCGAGGTCCTCGGGCGAGTCTGCAGCGGGCACCATGGGCGCGAGGTTCAGCACGATGCCCAGGCGCGCCGGGCATCCATCAGCCCTCAGTGCTCGCAAAGCCAGGCCATGGCTGAGCAGCAGATGGTGCGACACCTGAATGGCGGTGGCTCGGCTCTTCAAGCCGGGCGCAAAGATGCCTGATTCATGCCCGAGAAAGGCCACCACCCAGGGCTCGTTGTGCGTGGTGATGGCCTCTACTTGGCTGCCGAAACGCCGCGCCATCTCCCTGGCGTAGGCGACGAAGTGATGAACGGTTTCCCGCGTCGCCCAGCCGCCTTGGTCTTGCAGGGCCTGGGGTAGATCCCAGTGATTCAGGGTCATGTGTGCCTTGATGCCCCGGCGTGCAAGCCCGTCCAGCAAGCGGCTGTAGAAGTCCAAGCCTTGCTCACTCCAGGGCCCCTGGCCCAGTGGCTGCACGCGCGGCCAAGAGACGGAGAACCGGTAAGCGTTCACGCCCAGCGAGGCGATCAGATCCAGGTCTTTCTCCAGACGGTGCACGTGGTCGCAGGCCACATCTCCATTGCTGCCATCTGCAATGGCCCCAGGAACCCGACAGAAGCGATCCCAGATGGACTCGCCCTTTCCTCCTTCTTGCGCAGCCCCCTCGATCTGGAAAGAGCTGGTGGCTACGCCCCAGCAGAAATCAGATGGGAACTGCAGCGAAGGCTCCAGGGAGTCGATCAGGCTTGAGGAGTCGGTATGGGCATTCATGGCGTGAAGCGGTCGCGAGGTCTACTTGACTGCGCCGGTGGTGAGTCCGGAAATGAGCTGACGGGATGACAATGCAAACAAGATCAGCAGCGGAATGGTCGCAATAGCTGAGCCCGCCATGAGCGCCCCCCATTCGGTGTTGACGGGGCTCTGCAGGCTGCGCAGTGCCAGCGGCAGGGTGTAGTTGTCGGCGCTTCGCATGACGATCAGCGGCCCCATGAAGTTGTTCCAGGAGGCGATGAAGGTGATCAGCCCCAGCGTGCCCAGCGCGGGCTTGAGCAGGGGAAGCACGATGCGCCAGTAGATGGCGAACTCGCCGCAGCCGTCCATTCGGGCGGCCTCGATCAGCTCACGCGGGATGGCACTGGCTGAGAACTGGCGCATCAAGAAGATGCCGAAGGCGCTGGCCGCGCCAGGGATGTAAAGGCCCCGGTGCTGGTCGATCCAGCCCAGCACGTCCATGATCAGGAAGGTGGGGATCATGTTCATGAAGGACGGCAGCAGCATCGTGGCCATCACCAGCGTGAACAGCGCCTTCTTGAA
>JBEGOC010000090.1:0-56961 GCA_041182225.1 Pseudomonadota bacterium
GCAACGCATCCTGCCAGCGCTGGTACACCGGGCTGCCGGCCGCGCCACCGGTCCGGGCCAGGCCGACCGTCTGCACCGAATAGTGTTCCTTGAACTCCCAGCGCAGGTCCTCGCAGCTGACAAAACCGCCCAAGCCGGGGTGAAAGGGCCCGACGTGGTAGTCCTCCAGGTACACCTCAATGAAGGTTTTCCAGTTGTAGTTGCAGTGGTGCAGTTCGACCCGGTCGAGCACAAAGCCGCTGAAATCCAGCTGCGCCCGCGGGCCCATGCCGGCCAGATCGGCCGCGATGTCGCGCCCGTTGTCCTCGAACAGCAGGCCGTTCCACTCACGTAGCGGGTAATTGTTCAGGTTCAGACACGGGTCATGTGGAAAATGGGGTGCGCCCAGCAGGGTCCCGGCGCGCGCAGCGGTGGCGCCGCTGTAGGTCCAGCGGTGCAGCGGGCAGACGATGTTGCCGGCAGCCGAGCCTGGCTGGGTGGTGTGCAGCGAGCCGCGCCCCTGCAACATGAGTGCTTGCCGGTGCCGGCAGACATTGGAGACCAGCTCGATGCCGGTGGGTGTTCGCACCAGCGCCCGGCCGTGGCCTTCCGACGCCAGGGTGGCATAGTCGCCCACCTCGGGCACGCTCAGCGCATGGCCGACGTAACGCGGCCCCTGACGGAACAGCAGCTCGCGCTCGCGCTCGAACAGTGCGGCATCAAAATAGCTTGAAACTGGTAGTTGGCCGTTGGCCCGCTGCAGTTGAAGACTTAAATCAGACATGGGTGACCTGACCTAAAGACTCCCCACAGGGAGATGCGCCTGGGCGCGGTACAAAAAGAAGACCCCGGCGATGGCCGGCGGCGGAACCCGAATTGTACCCGGCGTGTTGCCCGGGGCCGCGCGCCGGGCCGGGTCAAAATGCGGCGGGTTTCCATTTATGATGAGACAGAAGCGTCAAGGATCATGCGGCATGCGCCGCGCGCGGCCACAGGAGATGCAGTCATGGTGAGAACGGGATATTGGCGGGCTGTGGCCCTTGCACTGGTCGCGCTGCTGGCCGGCTGGGTGCCGCGGGCTGGCCTGGCCCAGCAGCCGAGCTACAACTTTTCCCCGGTCAACCAGTACGGCATTGCCCTGACGGCGGGCTACTGGAACCCGATCATCGCCTACGTATCGGAAAAAAGTGGCGTCAAGCTCAATCTGAAGATCGGTCGTACCTCGGCCGACACCACCAGCTATGTGCTGGCCCGTGAGGTCGAGTTCATTTTCAGCAACCACCTGTTCAGCCCGGAACGCGATGCGCTGGGCTGGAAGGTGTTCGGCAGGCGTCAGATGCCCCCACTGTATTCGCAGATCGTGGTCCCGGCCGATTCCTCCATCACCGAGCTGGCCCAGCTGCAAGGGCGCGAAGTGGCTTTTGCCGGGCCGGAGGCATTTTTGATCTACAAGGTGAACTATGCCAACCTGCTGGCGCGCAACATCGATGTCAAGGTGGTGTTTGCCGGCAATGCCGACGCCGCCTTTGCCCAGTTGTTCAGCGGCAAGGTGGTGGCGGCTGGTGGTCAGTCGCAACTGGTCGACGGCTACGCGCGGCGCGAAAACCGCAAATTCCGTGTGCTCTGGTCGTCCGAGGCGTTTCAGGATCTGGCGCTGATGGCCTCGGCCAAGGTGCCGGAGCGCGATCTGAAAGCGGTGTCCAAGGCGTTTTTTGAGATGTACCAGGATCCACGCGGCAAGGAGATTCTGCACCAGGCGGCCAAAGAGGTCGGGCTGCCGATCGATGCCTACTTTGTGCCGGCCAGCGCTGCCGATTACGCCGCCTACCGACGGTTTTTCCAGACCGCGCCGGCGTCCCTTCACTGACGCCGGTCAGGGATGCCAATGCTCCATCGCCTGCTGCCGGGGACGCTGTCGGCACGAATTTTCGCGCTGTATCTGGTGGCCCAGGCGGTGTTTGTGCTGGTCGCGTTGGCTTTGTTTTACCGCTACCAGTTCTCCGGACAAATTGAGACCGAGCAGGACCGCGGCGAGATGATGATGCAGGTCGCGGCCCAGGCCGTGGCCGACAGCGCCGTGATCGGGGACTATGACACCATCAACCGCACCCTGCAACGCATGGCAGGCCACGTCAATCTGGAATCAGTCGCTTTCATTGACAGCCGGGGCGGCGTGATCAAGGCCAGCCAGACGCACGCGCCCCGCATGCAGTCGCCGCAGTGGCTGGAATCCCTGGTGGCGGCCCAATTGCATGACATCAACCAGGTGATTCGCGTCGGCGGCAAGGACTATGGCGTGCTGCGGCTGAGTTACGCGACCGACGAGGTGGCTGCCGACCTTTGGCGGCTGGCACTGATCGCCATGTCGGTCGCCGTGGCGGGCTTGCTGGCGGGCGTGATCCTGATCCGGATTCCGCTGCTGCGATGGCTCGGCAACTTTGACCGGGTGCGGGCGCGCGAGGCCGAGATCCTGGCGGGCGACCTGGATGTCAAAGTGCTGCTCGGGGAGGACGCGCCGGAGGAGATTCGCCACACCTTCGACATCCTGAGCCGCGCTGCCGGTCGCCTGTCCGATCAGCGCGCCGAGGCCGGCGTCACGCTCAACGCCATCAACGACGGGGTGCTGACCACCGACCCTGCTTTTCTGGTCCGCTATGTCAATCCGGCGGCGCAGGACCTGCTGGGCCAAGCGGACAACGGCCTCGTCGGCCGAGACATCCGTGCGCTGTTGCCGTCGGCGTTTTTCGCCGGCGATTTGCTGCCCGAGTGGTCCGGGCGCCAGGTTGGTCTGACACAGGCCAATGGCCGCCGGGTGGCGCTGGAGACCAGCCTGTCAGCACTGCCGGCGGCTGAGGGCGGCGCTGCCGGCTATGTGCTGACTTTCCGCGACGTGACCCGGCAGCAGCAGCTGAACCGGCAGTTGCAGGACGAACTGGACAACCGTCAGCGCGCGCTCGAATCGCTGCGACGTGTGCTGGGGGCGTTTCAGGCGCCGCCGGGCCTGGCGGCTGAGCCAGCGCTTGGCGCGCCAGATGACCTTGATGGTCTGGTCGGGCGTGTGGTGGCGCTGATGCGTGAGCGCGAGCAGGGCCGGCGCGAACTCGACAACCAGAAGTTTGCGCTGGACCAGCATGCGATTGTCAGCATCACCGGCCGGGATGGCACCATCAACTATGCCAACGACTTGTTTTGCGCCGTCAGTGGCTACAACCGCGACGAGCTGTTGGGCAAGACCCATCGCATGGTCAACTCGGGCCATCACCCGGAATCCTTTTTTGCCGAGTTGTGGCAAACCATCAGTGCCGGCCAGGTCTGGCGCGGCGAGGTCAGGAACCGCCACAAAAGCGGCTCGTTGTACTGGGTCAGTGCCACCATCGTACCGCTGCTGGGCGCCGATGGGCGCGTGGCGCAGTACATCGCGATCCGCACCGATATCACCGAGCGCAAGGCGGTCGAAGCACAACTGGAAGAGCAACTGCGCTTCATTGAGGTCTTGCTGGAGGCCACGCCGACCGCGCTCTACCTGAAAGACCGCAGCGGTCGTTTTTTGCGCTTCAACCGGGCTTTTGAATCGCTGTTGGGTATTGACCGTCGTGACTGGATCGGCAAAACCGCCTTCGATGTCAGCAGTGCCGAGGCGGCGACGCAGGAGCACGAGCAGGACCGGCAACTGTTCGAGACGGGTGAGGCGCAGACCTTTGAGGCCGGCTTTGTTCAACGCCAGACCGGCGAAGCGGGCGAGGGTTTGTACCGCAAGGCGCCGATCACCAACGCTGCTGGCACGGTGATCGGCCTGGTCGGCAATATCGTGGACATCACTGACCGCAGCCGGCTGGAGGCGGCGCTGCGGCGGGCCACACGCCACGCCGAGGCGGCGAGCCGGGCCAAGAGCGAATTCCTGGCCAACATGAGCCACGAGATTCGGACCCCGATGAACGGCGTGATGGGCATGACCGAGCTGGCGCTGGAGACCGAGCTGGACGCGACGCAGCGCGAGTACCTGGAGGTGGTCAAGTCGTCGGCCCAGTCCCTGATGGTGATCCTCAATGACATCCTTGATTTTTCCAAAATTGAGGCGGGCAAGCTCGACATTGAGTCGGTGGCATTTTCCTGTGCCGATGTGATTGCTGACACGCTCAAGGCACTGCGGCCGCGCGCAGCTCAAAAAGGGCTGACCCTCACCCTGGAGACTGCCCCCTCGCTGCCGCGGCGCGTGCGTTCGGACCCGGGCCGTCTGCGTCAGATCCTGACCAACCTCTGCGACAACGCCATCAAGTTCACCCAGCAGGGCGGTGTGCTGGTCAAGGTGGATGGCGAACCCCTGCCCGATGGCCGGCTGACCTTGCACCTGTCGGTGCAGGACAGCGGCATTGGCATTCCGCCTGACAAGCAGCAGCGCATCTTTGAGGCCTTCAGTCAGGCCGACAGCTCCACCACCCGCAAGTTTGGCGGTACCGGGCTGGGCTTGACCATCTGCAGCCGGCTGGCCACGCTGATGGGTGGGCGCATCTGGCTCGAAAGCGATCCCTCGCGCGGCAGTATCTTCCACGTGAGTCTGGTCGTGTTGCCGGTGGACCAGACCGAGCTACCGGCGTCCGGCCACGCCCCAGGTGCGGTTGGTGCGCCGCTTGGCCGCCCGTCCTGGCGGGTGCTGCTGGTGGAAGACAACCCGGTGAACCAGATGGTGGCCAGCATCATGCTGCGCAAATGGGGCCACACGGTGGTCACCGCCGACAACGGCCAGCAGGCCGTTGATTTGTTTGCCACGCAGCCCTGGGATCTGATCCTGATGGATGTTCAGATGCCGGTGATGGGTGGCATGGAGGCCTGCCGCCTGATCCGCAGCCGGGAGGCGCCCGGCGCGCACACCCCGATCATTGCCATGACGGCGAACGCCATGGAATCCGACAAGGACGACTGTCTGGCAGCGGGTATGGACGCCCACCTGGCCAAGCCCTTCAGCGGACAGACGCTGCAAAGCCTGATGGATCAGTTCATCAAGCCGGGTACCAAGCCCTAGAATTGGCGTTCAACTCCGATCGCCCCGTGTTCCATGGCCACTGACCCCCCTGAGGTGACAACCGCTCCCGCCAGTTATGAGGCCGCTTTGCAGGAGCTCGAACGTTTGCTGGCCCAACTTGAATCTGGCGAATTGCCGCTGGAGCAATTGCTGACGGCTTACCGGCGCGGTGCCGAGTTGCTGACATTCTGCCGGGCCCGGCTGGAAGCCGTGGAAGGCCAGATCAAGGTGCTCGATCAGGGTGCCCTCAAGAGCTGGACGCCGGAATGAACCTGCTGCCGGTGTTCGATTTCCCCGTCTGGCGTGCGGCCTGTGCCAGTGCGGTGGAGCAGGCGCTGAGCCACTGGGTCAGCGTGTCGGCATTGGCGTCAGCCCAGGACAGCCCGCCCGAGGCGCTGCTGGCGTCGATGCGGTACGCCGTGCTTGATGGCGGCAAGCGGCTGCGGCCCCTGTTGGTGCTGGCTGCGGCCGATGCGGCGGGTGGGGCTGATGCCCCGGGCCAGGCGGCGCTGCGCGCGGCATGTGCGGTGGAATTGATCCATGCCTACTCATTGGTGCATGACGACATGCCCTGCATGGACAACGATGTGCTGCGCCGCGGCAAGCCGACCGTGCACGTGCAATTTGGCGAGGCGGCGGCTTTGCTCGCGGGTGACGCCCTGCAGGCCCTGGCCTTTGAGTTGCTGACCCCCGAGGATGCCGGGATGCCGGCCGGGCAACAGGCGCGCCTGTGCCGGCTGCTGGCCCGGGCTGCCGGCTGCGCCGGTATGGCCGGCGGCCAGGCGATTGATCTGGCCAGCGTCGGCCTGGCGCTGACCGAGGTGCAGTTGCGCGAAATGCATCGGCTCAAGACCGGTGCCTTGCTGCAGGCCAGCGTGATGATGGGTGCCGCCTGCGGCGACGCCTCGCCGGCAGCCACCCAGGCGCTGCAACGCTATGGCGCTGCGATTGGACTCGCGTTTCAGGTGGTGGACGACATCCTGGATGTCACCGCTGATTCGGCCACCCTGGGCAAGACCGCTGGCAAGGACGCCGATCAGAACAAGCCCACCTTTGTGTCTTTGCTGGGGCTGGTGCCGGCGCAACAGCAGGCGCAGGCTTTGCTGGCGCAGGCGCTGGAGGCGCTTGACGCGAGCGGCCTGGCCCAGACCGGCGCCCTGCGCAGCCTGGCCGAGATGGTGGTCAATCGGTCGCGCTGAGTGCGGCCTCTATTTTTCGGTGAAAATGGCAGTTAACCCATACCCAGCAAGCGTTTGACGCTATCAAAATAGTAGCATATGCCGAATTCTTCCTACCCCCTGTTGGAGTCCGTCAACAACCCGTCCGATCTGCGCCGTCTGCCGCGCGCGCAGCTGGGCCAGCTGGCCTCGGAACTGCGGGCTTTTCTGCTGGGCAGCGTAGCGCGCACGGGCGGCCACCTGAGCTCCAACCTGGGTACGGTGGAGCTCACCGTCGCCCTGCACTACGTGTTCAACACGCCGCAGGATCGTGTGGTGTGGGATGTGGGCCACCAGACTTACCCGCACAAAATCCTGACCGGACGGCGTGAGCGCATGGACTCGTTGCGCCAATGGGGCGGTCTGAGCGGTTTTCCGCAGCGCACTGAAAGCGCCTACGACACTTTTGGCACGGCCCACTCCAGCACCTCGATCTCCGCCGCGCTGGGCATGGCGCAGGCTGCACGCATCAAGGGCGAGGACCGGTTTTCGGTGGCGGTGATCGGCGACGGGGCACTGACCGCCGGCATGGCGTTTGAGGCGCTCAACAACGCCGGGGTGGCTGACTGCAAGCTGCTGGTGATCCTGAACGACAACGACATGAGCATCAGCCCGCCGGTGGGCGCGCTCAACCGCTACCTGGCGCAACTCATGAGCGGACGCTTTTATTCGGCCGCCAAAAGTGTGGGCAAAAATGTGCTCAAAAATGCCCCGCCGCTGTTCGAGCTGGCGAAGCGGTTTGAGCAGCAGGCCAAGGGCATGGTGGTGCCGGCCACCCTGTTTGAAAAATTCGGCTTCAATTACATCGGTCCGATTGACGGGCACGACCTGGACTCCCTGATCCCGACGCTGGAGAACATCAAGCACCTGCAGGGCCCGCAGTTTCTGCATGTGGTGACCAAGAAAGGCCAGGGCTATCGCCTGGCTGAAGCCGATCCGGTGGCCTACCACGGCCCCGGCAAGTTCGACCCGGCGGTGGGTCTGCAAAGTCCGAGCACGCCGCCCAAGCAGACTTTCACGCAGGTATTCGGCCAGTGGCTGTGCGACATGGCCCTGAATGATGCGCGCCTGGTTGGCATCACGCCGGCCATGCGCGAAGGCTCCGGCATGGTCGAGTTCGAGCGCCGTTTTCCCGACCGTTATTTTGATGTCGGCATTGCCGAGCAGCACGCCGTGACCTTCGCGGCCGGCCTGGCCTGCGAGGGCCTCAAGCCCGTGGTGGCCATCTACTCCACCTTTTTGCAACGGGCCTACGATCAGCTGATCCATGACGTGGCGATTCAGAACCTGCCGGTGGTGCTGGCGCTGGACCGCGCCGGGCTGGTGGGTGCCGATGGCGCCACCCATGCGGGGGCCTACGACATTCCCTTTTTGCGATGCATCCCGAATGTCAGCGTGGCTTGCCCTGCCGATGAGAATGAATGCCGGCAATTGCTCAGCACGGCCTTTGCCCAGAGCCACCCGGTGGCGGTGCGCTACCCGCGTGGCGCCGGCGCAGGGGTGGCGGTCCAGCCCGGCCTGGACGGCCTGCCGTTTGGCAAGGGCGAGATTCGCCGCACGGGGTCCGGCGTAGCGATCTTGGCCTTTGGCAGCCTGCTGTACCCGGCCTTGCAGGCCGGGCAGGCGCTGAACGCCACCGTGGTCAACATGCGCTGGGCCAAACCGCTTGACCTGGACTTGCTGCTGCAAGTGGCGCGCGGGCACGAGGCCTTGGTGACGGTGGAGGAGGGAGCGATCCTTGGGGGCGCTGGCAGTGCCGTCCTTGAAGCGCTGCAGCTTGCCGGCCTCAACCGCCCGGTGCTGCAACTGGGCCTGCCCGACGACTTCATTGCGCACGGCGACCCGGCCAAATTACTGAGTATGCTGGGGCTGGATACGGCCGGCATGGTGGCGGCCATTTCGGCCCGCTTTTCCGCGTCGCTGGCGCCGGGGCAGCCGGTGTTGAAGGTCGTGGCCTGATCGGCCTGCTGTGCGGCTGAAGCCCGCCCGGGTGTTGCCGGACCGGGTGGCAGCGCGCAAGGGTTAACCCCCACGAAATCGACGCTGCGCTTTTCTACAATCGGGCCTGACTGTAAACGGTCTCAGTGACGCCTTGTGCGCACTCGCATCTTCAACCCACACCTTCAGGAGTCTGTTCCATGGATCGTCGTTCCGTCATCAAACACGCTGGCATTGCCGGCGTGCTGGCCGCTGGCGCTGCGCCGGCAGTGCACGCCCAGACCGCCATTCGCTGGCGTCTGGCCTCGAGTTTCCCCAAGTCGCTGGACACCATTTTTGGTGCTGCCGACACCTTCGCCAAGAAGGTCAATGAGATGAGCGGTGGCAAATTCACCATCTCCACCCACGCTGCGGGCGAGTTGATGCCGGCTTTTGGTGTGGTCGATGGGGTGCAGAACGGCACGGTCGAGTGCGCGCACACCGCACCTTACTATTTCTTTGGCAAGGACGAAACCTTTTCGCTCGGCTGCGCCATCCCGTTTGGTCTCAACAGCCGCCAGATGACGGCCTGGATGTACGAAGGCAATGGCGGCAAGCTGATGCGCGAGTTCTACGCCAAGTACAACATCGTCAATTTCCCGGCCGGCAACACCGGCTGCCAGATGGGCGGCTGGTACCGCAAGCAGATCAAGAGCGCCAAGGACATCAAGGGCCTGAAGTTCCGCGTTGGCGGCTTTGCCGGCAAGGTGATCGAGCGCATGGGTGGCGTGCCACAGAACATCCCGGGCGGCGAGATTTACCAGGCGCTGGAAAAAGGCACCATTGACGCAGCCGAGTGGGTGGGTCCGTATGACGACCAGAAGCTGGGCTTCAACAAGGTCGCGCCCTTCTATCACTACCCCGGCTGGTGGGAGGGCGGTCCCCAGTTGGACGTGTTCATCAACAAGACCGCTTACGAGGCCCTCTCGGCTGAAAATAAGGCCATCGTTGAATCTGCGGCCGCTTTCGCACACGTCGAAATGCAGGCCAAATACGATGCCAAAAATCCGACTGCGTTGAAGCAACTCGTGGGGAACAAGACCAAGGTCCTGCCCTTCCCGAAGGATGTGCTCGACCTTGCCTTCAAAGAGTCGATGGCGCTTTATGCCGAGATCAGCAACAAGAACCCGCAGTGGAAAAAGGTCTACGACGACATGTCGGCTTTCCGCAGGGACCAGAACCTGTGGTTCCGCTTTACCGAAGCGCGTTTCGACAGCTACATGCAGGCACAGAAGCTGTAACCGCTTGGTGCACGATCCCCGGTGCTGGCACCGGGGACGTCACTGACCAGAGCCGCTGCTCTGAATCACGGGCCCGTCGAGGGCCCGTTGTTTTTTCCGCCAGCGCAAGGTCAGGTCGGTACCATGCGCGATGCCGGACGCCATCAAGAACAACAGCACCCAGAGGCTGGCAGCATCGGTCAGCCCGGCGCGCAGGGCCAGCATCAGGCACAGGCCGGCCAGCATGTTGAGCGCATAGTCGGCCGGTGCCAGACCCCGGCCAGTGCGGCGATGGTAGGTGGCGAGCAGCAGCCCCTCGAAGATCGTGATGGCCAGCACCCAATCCATCAGGTGGACCGGGCCCAGGAGACTGGTCATGGCAGAGCCGGGCACTTACACCCGAGCGAGGCCCAGCAGGTGCGCCATGTCCTTGAGGAAGATGCGGATGTGAGCCATGGGCTTCTTGCGTTTGAGCTCCTTGTTCATGTAGGACTCAAAGGTGAGCTGCTGCACATCGCGGTCCTCACAGATTTTGACGAAGCGCTCGCGTCGCCGGTCGCTCGAGTACCAGAAGGCCTGCATCACACCCAGCACCCAGAACACCGTGCCGTGTGCCTTCATGAAGCGCTTGCGTGCCAGTTTGAGCGCACCGGCCTGACCGGTCTCCAACAACTCCTGGACTGACTGGGCCGCCAATTGACCACCCAGCATGGCGTAGTAGATGCCTTCGCCCGAGGCGGGTGCCACCACACCGGCGGCATCGCCGGCCAGCACCACATCGCGGCCGTTGTCCCAGCGTGGCAGCGGCTTCATCGGGATGGGCGCCCCTTCGCGGCGCAGCACTTCGCTGCCCTCCAGACCAGCGATGCCTCTCAACTGCGCCACCGCCGCGCGCAGCGAGAAACCCTTGTCGGCGCTGCCTGTGCCAATGCTGAGCGTGTCGCCATGGGGGAACACCCAGCCGTAGAAGTCTGGCGACAATTTGCCCTGGTAGAAAACATCGCAGCGCGATCCGTCATACCCGGCTGGCTGGACGGCGGGTGCACGCACGATTTCGTGGTAGGCGAACACATATTTGGTGCGTTCGGCGCCGGGCACGGCCTGCCGGGCGACTTCCGAACGTGCGCCATCAGCGCCGATTACCGAGCGCGCCCGCACCTGCGCCGGGAAGCCTTCATCGCGCTTGTTGTGAGTACGTGCCTGGAAATGCACCACGCTCACCCCATCCGGGTCGCGTGTCAGCCGCTCAAAGGTACCGACCCGGCGCACCGCACCGCTGGCCGCGGCTCGTTGGCGCAGCCATTCGTCAAAGTCGCTGCGATTGACCATGCCCACAAAGCCGTCCTCAATCGGGATGTCGACCCGGTTCAGTTTGGGTGACACCATGCGCGCGCAGCGGGCGCGCGCGACCAGCAAATGGTCGGGGATGGCAAAGTCCTTGATGAGTCTGGGCGGGATTGCGCCACCACAGGGCTTGACGCGGCCGGCACGGTCCAGCAACAGCACGCTGTAGCCCTGGCGTGCCAACTGCTCGGCGGCCGTGGCGCCCGAGGGCCCGCCCCCGACGACCACGACATCAAAGCATTCGGTTTCCTGCATGGTGTTCACCTTTTTATCATTTGGTTTGCAAGCTCAGAGGGGGCACCGGGACGGACGCGGGTCTGTGCACCAGAGGCTCGGACGCCATGGCGTTGGCGGGCGTGCCAATGCGCCAGGCCAGCGCGGCGGACAGCGCAAACATCACGGCCTCAAAGCAAAACACACTGGCATAGGCCAGACCGGGCGATGCGATCAGCCAGCGGGCCAGATCGCTTGCGGCCGTTCCCAGCAATCCGCCCAGGCCAAATGCGAGCGCCTGGGCGGCGCCCCACAGACCCATGCGCACGCCCTCCCGGGCTTGCCGGCCCTGGCTGGCGAGGCGCATCATGGAACTGATGGCGCCAATGGAGAAGGCACCGTTGGCCACCCCAAGCAGAAAAACCGTTGGCGTCAGGGGCCAGCCGGGTCCCACGATGCCGGCGCCTGCAAGGCCCAGCAAGGCCAGGGCCGAGGCCATGCAGCCAGCCACAGTCCAGGCGCGCAAAGACCCCAGTCGGTGCAGCCAGGGGTGTTGGCGGTATCTGGCGCCCAGCGCGCCAGCCGCCGCCACCAGCAGCATGCCCAGCAGTACGCCACCGTGTTGCACCCCCGACAACTGGGTGGACGCACCGGGAGAGAACCCGAATACCGAGCCGGCAAACGGCTCCAGGATCAGGTCCTGCGCGCTGTAGGCCAGCATCGAGATAAAGACGAAAATGGTGAACTGCCTGGCCACAGGTTCGGCCCAGACCTGAGCCAGCGCCGCCCGAAAGCTCGGCGCCGCGGCGGCCGGCGACGGGGCTGCGCCCTGTCCCGCTGGCACCACCCCTTCGAGCCGGTAGAGGGCAAGCACAGTGATGCAAACCGCAGTCGCTGACACGCCCCCGGTGACCATCAGCAGCCGTGCTGTTGAGTAAGGGTCAAGCAGATGACCGGCGAGACCGGCGGTCACGGCAAAGCCGGCAATCATCATCATCCAGACCACCGTGGCAGCCACCGCGCGCCGGCCCGGTGCGACCCGCTTGGCCAACAGGACCAGCAGCGAGGTGCCGCTGGCGCTGACTCCCAGGCCGATCATGACAAAGGCCAGCACAGCCAGGGCGATGCCGGCGCCCCGTTGTGTGCCCATCCAGACGGTGGCCGAGGCAGCGACCATGCCCCCGGCGCCCAACAGCAGCATGCCGCCGATGATCCAGGGTGTACGCCGGCCAGTGATGTCGGAGCCATGGCCCATGCGCGGTCGCGTCACTTGAACCAGGTAGTGCAAAGCCACCAGAAAGCCGGGCAGCAGGGCTGGCAGGCCCAACTCCACCACCATGATCCGGTTCAGGGTCGATGTGGTGAGGACCACCACGGCACCCAGCGACGCTTGCACCAGACCCAGTCGGGCAATGCTGCCCCAGCCGAAATCAGTCATGACGCAAGACCCTGCTGTCTCAGGGCGAAAGCACTGACCATCATGCCCGCCACGAAAAGGGGTACGCCAAAGCCGCTGTACCACAGGGCCCGGCCCCGGACATCTGCCAAAAAGCGAACCATCAGCCCCCACTGACCGATCAGCAACAGCGCCACGCCCAATGCATGCCAAGGGCATTGCCAGTCCAGCAGCAAAGCCACCACCGCCAGCTGTGGCAGGCTCATGGTCCAGCAGGCCACGCGGGCTGCCCGTTGTTCGCCCAGCTGGACCGGCAGGGAGCGGATTCCCATCTGGCGGTCGCCCGCCACGGCCTTGAAATCGTTGAGGGTCATGATGCCGTGGGTGCCTAGGCTGTACAGGGCTGCCAGCAACAGGGAGCGGGCTTCCGGCATGGCGCCGCCCGCCATGACTGCGGCGCCGGTGGCCCACGCGATCCCCTCATAACTGACGCCGCAAGCGGCATTGCCCCACCAGCCATTGCGCTTGAGCCGGATCGGTGGCGCGCTGTAGGCCCAGGCCAGGGCCAGGCCGAGCAGCGCCGCGCCAAAGCCCCAGGCCCCCAGCGTGATGGCCACCAGCAGGGAGACCGCTGTCCAGCCAATCGCCAGATAAAGACCCCAGCGGCCCGGCATCCGACCCGAGGGGATGGGCCGTTGCGGTTCATTGATCGCATCCACATGACGATCAAACCAGTCGTTCACCGCCTGACTGGTGGCACAAACGAAGGGGCCGGCGAGGGCCATGCCCACCGCAGCCAACAGCCATTTGTCGCCCATGGGGACGCCGGAAGCGATCACGCCACAGGCAAAGGCCCACATGGGCGGGAACCAGGTGATGGGCTTGAACAGTTCCGCAACCGCGGAAAATGTTGGGGTGGACATGTACCAATTTGTACACTTGACACCCCAGGGTGTCAATCAGAATTTACACTGATTCAGGTGGGTTCCTGGTCGCCGATGCCGAAGCGTCGCAGTTTGATGTACAGGCTCTGGCGCGACAGGCCGAGCATCTCAGCCGCCGAGGCCCGGTTGTCAGACGTCAGCTCCAGCGCCGCTTCGATGCAGAGTCGTTCAATCAGGTCGGTGGTTTCGCGCACGATGTCGCGCAGGGGCACCCGACCGACCAATTCGGTCATCTGTCCGGCGGAGCGGGGCAATTCCTTGCTGGCGCGGGCATCGCTGGGCAAGCGCCGACCAACGTCCCTGATCGCAAAGCCCAGGCAGGGTTGCTCGTCGCCGCTGACCGACACGCCAGAGATCTCCACGTCGGCCGTCGAGCCGTAGTTGCCTTTGATGCGGGTGGCAAACAGGCGGACCGCCCCGCGTTGACGGAGGTTGGCAATCAGTACATTGAGATCCACGCTGCTGCGGCCCAACCATTTTTCCAGCGATTCGCCCCGTGCCTGGTCGGCATTGGCCAGTTGCGCCAATTCGAGGAAGGCACGGTTGGCAGCGAGGACATGGCCCGACAAGTCGGTGACCACGAAGGCGTCTGGCGCGTTTTCAAGGGCGCTGAGCAGTTGCCCCTGGGTGGTGCTGTCGGCGCGTGGCGCTGACATCGCAGTGGTGGAGAGCCGGACCAGCAGGTGGGTGGAATTTTCTTGCCGGAACAGGGAGATGGTGGCGGTGATGTCTTCTGTTCTGGCCAGCAGTTTCAGCGCGACCGTTTCGGTTCGGCCGCTGGCACGCAGCCGTGCCAAAAGTTGCTGCAAGCGGCCGACACTGGCGCTGTCCAGACTGTCAGCCCACGTCCAGCCTGAGCGGCGTGCGTCATCTCCCAGCAGTTTGTAGGCGGCCGGATTGGCTTCCTCCAGCCGTTCCGTGCCGGCATCGAGAATCATCAGTGCCTCAGAGGAGTCCTGGAACAGGAGCCGGTAGCGGGTTTCCACATGGCGCAGGCGCCAGTAATCGCGCTCCATCGACAGCTGAGCACTGACCAGACGTTGCTGGAGTACCATTTGCGCACGCAAATCCCGCCCGAACGCCACGGTGTGACCGGCGCCCGCCGCGCTGCCGTCGGCTTGCCGTCCCATGGGAACGACCGAGTAGGAGACCGGCACATCCTCGCCGCCGAACGAGGGGTGGTTGACATGGCGCCATTTGGTGCTGCTGCCGGAACCCATTTCCTTGAGCATGGCCTCCACTTTGGGACGGCTTTCCACCGTCACCGTCTGCAGCCAGGGCTTGCCCATCCACTCCTGCTGGGCATGGTTGCGCAGCTCATCGTTGCCGCAGGCAAAGTCCTGAATCACGCCTGCTTCATCGACGATCAGCACCACGTCGGCTGCCGCTGCGATCAGCTGAGAGGCCGCATCCGGCCCCAGGCCGGACAGAAATTTTTCCGGCATGGTGAAACCGCCCGTGGCGTTCTCGCGTCTAGTGATCAGCATGCCGTTCCTTGTTCGTGGGTGTATCGGAGGATCCGAATCTCAACTTGCAGTTCTCGATTGTCCCAGGCGGACATGCCGCGCGCGGGCCACCAGTTCGTCTGCCATGCCGGGTGCCTGACGTCCGTCGACCGCAAAGGCATCGGCCCGGATCTGTTCCAGGTACTCCGGGTGACTCAAAAATGCCGGTCCGCCAACGAGCACCACAATGTCCGGGTTGAGCGACTGCTGTCGCACGGCACGAACGCACAGACCGAGCTCAGTCAAGTGGGTGTCGCCAGCCAGCGATAGTCCGATCACATCAAAGTGCTCGCGTTGGACGAGGGACGCGGCATCGACCTTGATCTCGGCCGGTCCGCCCGATACATCCCAGCCGGCGCGCCGGAAAAACTCACCGACCATCACAAGCCCAAACGTGTGCTGCTCTCCCGGGCAGGGCAGCAACAGGATGCGACGCCCTTCGGTGGCTTGTCGGCCGCCCTCTGCCAGACCGCCGCTGAGCTCGCGCAGAATCTGCTGCAAGCGGCCCAAGCCCATGGTGACATCCGTGAAGTCGCACAAATCCTGTTCCCACAATTCACCCAGGTGCCGGGCGACAGGGGCCAGCAGGTCCACGTAGATCGCTTCGACCGAACTGCCATGCGTCCGCATCCGGTCGATGCAGGCGCGTGCCAAATTTTCGTCCGGCGCCAGCACCAGGCGCGAGAAGGCGGTCACATCCTCCGGGCCGATCGTGGCGGTGGGCAGGGTAGGGGTCAGCAGGCACTCCTGCGGATTGCGATGGGCCAGCATCAGACGGGGGATGATTTCATTCTCGATGGCACGCAGAAGCAGCACCGTTCGCAACTCGACCGGGTCGTCGTCCGAGCGGGATGGGCCGAACTCGCCAGGCTGAAGGTAACTGGTGTCTTGCCAGGACTGAAACGAGGGCTCCCCCTGCTCGCGCTCCTGCTGTAAGGACTCATTCTGCGTGAACGAACTCATTGACTGTCTCCTCGCGCGCCGCGCGAATGGTTCCTGGAACCTGCAACCGGTATCGCGGTTGTGGCATCGGTGTCTAGATGGCGACTCGCTCACTGACGGCAGCATCGGCGACCCGGACGCGAAGCTGCTGAAATGACTTAATTCCGGTTTGTACAGGTCGAACTGGATGCTGTCAAAGTATTTTTACAGTTACTAGGGGAAAACGCTAGCGGGCCGGAACTTGTGTCACATTATATTTACGTCACAATAAGTTGACAGTTTTAACCCGGCCGATTAAATTGAGGCCATGGCGCTGAACAAGGACACCCCAAAGATGCAACCGGCCCGGCCACTGCCAAGGTCCAACCAGCCCCTGTATACCCCGGCGGAACGGATTCGGCGCGACCAAACGGTCTGGACGCTGGTCCAGGGTGTGCTCGCGCCAGTGCAGTTTTTGGTTTTTCTGGGCAGTCTGTGCCTCGTCTTACGTTTCCTGGCAACGGGCGAGGGCCTGATGTGGGCAAGCTACTCGATTGTGGTCAAGACCTTGACCCTGTACGCGATCATGGTGACGGGTTGCATTTGGGAAAAGGTGGTCTTCGGCCGCTATCTGTTTGCTCCCGCCTTTTTCTGGGAGGATGTCTTCAGCATGCTGGTGCTGGCCTTGCACACCGCCTACCTGGTGGCCTTATTCACAAATGCGCTGGACCCCTGGCCCTTGATGTACCTGGCCTTGGCCGCCTATGCCGCCTATTTGGTGAATGCAGGACAGTTCCTGCTCAAGTTGCGCTCAGCCCGATTGGACGAAGCGTCCCATCGGGCCGCATCACCGGCCCACGCCGAGGTGGGCGCATGAGTGCCGTGATCCCCATCCACTCGGCGGCCGTGGATGGCTGTGGCGATGCCCCGGTATTGCGGGAGCGCGGTCAGCGCGAGGTGTTTTGCGGCCTGACGGGCATCATCTGGCTGCACCGCAAGATCCAGGATGCCTTTTTTCTGGTGGTTGGTTCGCGCACCTGCGCCCACCTGATCCAGTCTGCCGCCGGCGTCATGATCTTTGCCGAACCCCGTTTTGCCACGGCCATCATTGACGAGCGCGACCTCGCCGGTCTGGCGGATGCCAATGTCGAGCTGGATCGTGTGGTAACTCGCCTGATTGAGCGGCGGCCCGAGATCAAGCTGTTGTTCCTGGTGGGTTCATGCCCGTCGGAGGTCATCAAACTGGATTTGTCCCGGGCGGCATCGCGCTTGTCAGCCAGCTTGTCGCCCCGTGTTCGGGTACTGAACTACTCGGGCAGTGGCATTGAGACCACCTTCACCCAGGGCGAAGACGCCTGCCTCGCCTCGATGGTCCCGGACCTGCCGGCATCACGGCCTGATGCCGGTGTTGCGCTGATGGTGGTTGGCGCGCTGGCCGATGTGGTGGAAGACCAGTTTTCGCGGCTGTTTGAGCAACTGGGTGTGGGCCCGGTGGCGTTTTTTCCACCACGGCGTGCCGCAGACTTGCCGCATATCGGACCCAACACCCGATTCTTGCTGGCGCAGCCATTTTTGGCAGACACGGCACGGGCACTCGAGGCACGTGGGGCTCAGCGGCTTGGAGCGCCCTTCCCTTTGGGTGTCGAAGGTACGACCGCCTGGCTGCAGGCCGGCGCGACGGCGTTTGGCATCGCGTCAGACAAGCTCGATCAGGTGACCTTGCCGGCGCGTCAGCGTGCCGCCCAAGCCCTGGCGCGTCAGAAAATTCACCTGGCGGGCAAGCGCCTCTTTTTCTTCCCGGACTCCCAGCTGGAAATCCCCCTTGCACGCATGCTGTCGCGCGAGCTGGGCGTGGAACTGGTGGAGGTTGGCACGCCCTATCTGCACCGGCAGCACTTGGCCGAAGAACTGGCTTTGTTGCCCCAAGGCACCATGCTGTCGGAGGGGCAGCACGTGGAAAACCAGCTGGACCGCTGCCGCGCAGCCCGCCCCGATCTGGTCGTGTGTGGTCTCGGGCTGGCCAACCCCCTGGAGGCTGAGGGCATGACCACCAAGTGGGCGATCGAGCTGGTGTTCACACCGATTCAGGGTTACGACCAGGCGGCCGACCTTGCCGAACTCTTCAGCCGGCCGCTGCTGCGCCGCATGCGTCTGGCGGCCTGAAGCAGACACACCATGCAACTGACGCTTTGGACTTACGAAGGACCGCCGCATGTGGGTGCCATGCGCATTGCCACGGCGATGGAAGGGGTGCACTACGTCTTGCATGCGCCGCAAGGCGATACCTATGCCGACCTGCTGTTCACCATGATCGAACGCCGGTCCAAGCGGCCGCCAGTGACTTACACCACGTTTCAGGCGCGCGACTTGGGTGGTGACACAGCCGAGCTGTTCAAGAATGCAGCGCGCGAGGCCTTTGAGCGCTTCCGCCCGAAAGCCATGATGGTCGGCGCCTCTTGCACCGCGGAGTTGATTCAGGATGACCCCGGGGGGCTTTGTCGAGCGCTGGATCTGCCGGTTCCGGTGGTGGCGCTGGAGCTCCCGTCCTATCAGCGCAAGGAAAACTGGGGTGCTTCGGAAACTTTTTACCAAATGGTGCGGCACCTGGCCGGTGCGCCGGTCGCACGGGAAGTCCGGGCTGCTGGCGCTCGGCCGAGCTGCAATATTCTCGGCCCAGCCGCCTTGGGTTTCCGCCATCGCGATGATCTGCAGGAAATTTCCGATCTGCTCACGCAACTCGGCATTGAGATCAATGTGGTGGCACCGCTGGGCGCATCGCCCGATGACTTGGCCCGGCTCCAACACGCTGATTTCAATGTGGTGCTGTACCCGGAAATCGCCTCTTTGACCGCGCAGTGGCTGCAGCGGCAGTTTGGCCAAGCCTTCACCAGGACCATCCCGATCGGCGTAGGCGCCACCCGTGACTTCATCACCGAAGTGGCGCAATTGGCGGGTATTGATGCGACGGCGTTCCTGGCGGCCGCCCAGGCGCGTGCCACTTGGTATTCGCGCTCTGTCGACTCTACCTACCTGACCGGCAAACGGGTCTTCGTTTTTGGCGATGCCACGCACGCGGTGGCTGCAGCACGCGTCGCCAGCAACGAGCTGGGCTTCAAGGTGGTTGGCATCGGCACCTACAGCCGGGAGTTCGCCCGCGAGGTGCGGGAGGCGGCCAAGCTTTACGGGGTGGAGGCCTTGATCAGCGACGACTACCTTGACATCGAGTCCCGCATCATCGAGTTGCAACCGGAATTGGTCTTGGGTACGCAAATGGAGCGGCACATTGCCAAGCGCATCGGCGTGCCCTGTGCGGTGATTTCGGCACCGGTGCACGTTCAGGATTTTCCGGCACGCTACTCGCCGCAGATGGGTTTTGAAGGTGCCAACGTGCTGTTTGACACCTGGGTTCATCCCCTGATGATGGGGCTGGAGGAGCACCTGATTGGCATGTTTCGGGGTGATGCCGAATTCCACGAGGATGCCATGCCCTCGCATCTGGGCGGCCATGCCAGTCGCGACCACGGCGCGTTGGTGCACACGCCGATGCAGCAGCCGATGCCAGCCGTGGTCCAGGCGGTCGCCAATGACATCGTCATCGGCGCTGCCACGCCGGCGGAGGCGCCTGCAGAACAGGTGGCGGCTTGGACGCCGGATGCCGAAAAGGAATTGCGAAAAATCCCGTTTTTTGTAAGAGGAAAGGCCCGCCGCAATACGGAGCGCTACGCCCAAGATCAACGTGTCGCCATGATCACCATCGAGACTCTTTATGATGCAAAAGCGCACTTCAGCCGTTGAACCGGTGCGCCTGGTGCCGGCGATGCGTGTGGTCATCGTGACCATGGACAGCCACCTCGCGAGCGCGGCCGAAAGGGCCAGCCGTGCGTTGCTGAAGGCTCTGCCCGGATTGCAGTTGAGCGTGCATGCGGCAGCGGAATGGGGCGATGACCCGGAAGGGCTGGCGCGGTGTCAGGCAGATATCGCGCAGGGCGATATCGTGATCGCGACCATGCTGTTCTTGGAAGACCACTTCCTGCCGGTCTTGCCGGCCCTGAAGGCGCGGCGCGACCATTGCGATGCCATGGTCTGCGCGATGTCCGCAGCCGAGGTGACCAAACTGACCCGTATGGGCAAATTTGACATGATGGCGCCCGCCACTGGCGCCATGGCATTCCTGAAGCGTTTGCGCGGCAAGCCCCCGGGGCCGGACGACGGCAACAAGGGCACGGCGGGGGCGCAGCAGATGAAGACCCTGCGCATGCTGCCGAAGATCCTGCGATTCATCCCTGGCACGGCGCAGGATGTGCGCGCCTATTTCCTCACCCTGCAGTATTGGCTGGCGGGATCGCAGGACAACATCGCCAACATGGTCCATTTCCTGGTGGACCGCTATGCCCAGGGACCGCGCCAGCACCTGCGGGGCGCCATGTCGACGCAGGAGCCGGTCGAGTACCCCGAGTTGGGGGTGTACCACCCGCGCATGACTGACGCCCGCGCCATTGGCGGCATGTCCCATAGTCTGGATGCCCTGCCGCTCGTGGCGACCACGGGCAAGCGCGGCGTGGTGGGCATCCTGCTGATGCGGTCCTATCTGCTCGCGGGCAATGCCGACCATTACAACGGCGTCATCACAGCCCTGGAGGCGCGCGGCCTGCGCGTGATCCCGGCCTTTGCGACAGGTTTGGATGCCCGACCGGCCGTAGACGCTTTTTTCATGAAGGACGGGCAACCGACCATCGATGCCCTGGTGTCGCTGACCGGTTTCTCGCTGGTGGGTGGCCCGGCTTACAACGACGCCAAAGCGGCGGAGGACATGCTGGCCCGGCTCGACGTGCCTTACCTGGCGGTCACGCCGGTCGAGTTTCAGACCCTTGACCAGTGGGGTGGCTCACCACGCGGCCTGCTGCCAGTCGAAGCCACGATGATGGTGGCTATTCCCGAACTCGATGGTGCCACCGGTCCTATGGTGTTCGGTGGCCGCGGCAGTGCGACTCACATCGCCTGTACCGGCTGTGCCCAGGCCTGCACCTTTAAAAATGTGGCGGATTCGCATGATATGCACAGCTGCATTGAGCGTGCCGACGCGCTGGCAGCTCGGGTGGGCAAGTTGGTCGATCTGCGCCGGTCGGAGCGGGCGCAGCGACGTGTTGCCGCCGTCATCTTCAATTTTCCGCCCAACGCGGGTGCGACTGGCACGGCCGCTTTTCTGTCGGTGTTTGAGTCTCTCTACAACACCATGCAGGCCATGAAGCAGGCAGGTTACGACGTGGAACTGCCGGCCAGCGTGGATGTATTGCGCGAGCAACTGATCACGGGCAACGCCGCGCGCTATGGCGCAATGGCCAACGTGCATACCCGCATTCCGGTGGACGATCATGTGCGGCGGGAACGGCATCTGAAAGAGATCGAGGCGCAGTGGGGCCCGGCCCCCGGTAAACAGCAAAGTGACGGCAGCAGCATTTTTGTCTTTGGCGAACGGTTCGGTAATCTCTTCGTGGGTATCCAGCCGGCGTTTGGTTACGAGGGCGACCCGATGCGCCTGCTGTTTGAAAAAGGCTTTGCGCCAACGCACGCTTTCTCCGCGTTTTACCGGTGGTTGCGTGAAGATTTCGCCGCCCATGCCGTGCTCCATTTCGGCACCCACGGTGCGCTGGAGTTCATGCCAGGCAAGCAAAGCGGCATGTCGGCCGGTTGCTGGCCCGACCGTTTGATTGGCGACCTGCCCAATTTCTACCTGTACGCCTCGAACAACCCGTCTGAGGGCACGATCGCCAAACGCAGGGCGGCGGCAACATTGATCAGCTACCTGACGCCACCGGTGGCACAGGCGGGCCTCTACCGGGGGTTGGTGGAACTCAAGGATTTGCTGGAACGTTTTCGCAGTTTGGACCCCGTGGCACAGGGCGAGCGCGATGACCTGGCAGCGATGATTCAGGACAAAGCCCATGCCTTGGATTTGGCCGAGTCAGGCCCAGCCTGGGGCGCTGACGCGGCACCACAGGTCCACGCGCTCACCAGCCGGTTGCTCGAGGTCGAATACGCGTTGATCCCGCACGGCCTGCATGTGGTGGGTGAGGTACCCAGCCCGGCAGAGCGGGTCGACCTCTTGCTGTCATGCGCAGAAGCTGCCCAAGGCAAAAAGCCAGACCGCGCCCTGGTGGCCGCGCTGGTGGCTGGTTCGACGCCAGAGCAGGCGGTCGCCCTGTCAGGCAATGCGATCGACAAGGCGGAGCTCGCATGGCTGCACGAATTGGCGGCGACAGCGAAGCTATTGGCCCAGGACCACGAGCTCGGTGGCATTTTGAGAGCGCTGGATGGTCGTTTTCTGCGTCCGGCACCTGGGGGTGATCTGTTGCGTACGCCTTCGGTCTTACCCACAGGACGGAACCTGCACGGTTTCGACCCGTTCCGCATACCCAGTGCCTACGCAGTGCGGGATGGCGCGCGACAGGCCCAACGTTTGTTGGACAAGCATTTATCGGATGGCCATCCGTTTCCGGAATCGATGGCCATGGTGCTGTGGGGCACTGACAACCTCAAAAGCGAGGGTGGCCCCATTGCCCAGGCGCTGGCCTTGATGGGGGCGCGCCCGCGTTTTGACAGCTATGGCCGCCTGGCAGGGGCAGAGCTGATGACGCTGTCGGAGCTTGGACGGCCCCGCGTGGATGTGGTGATTACGCTGTCCGGGATATTCCGCGACCTGTTGCCCCTGCAAATCAAACTGTTGGCCGAGGCCGCTTTCATGGCCGCCAGTGCCGATGAACCGATAGAACACAACTTCATCCGCAAACACGCGCTCGCCTTTCAGGCAGAGCACGGGGGCGATCTTGAAACCGCGTCATTGCGGGTGTTTGGCAATGCAGAAGGCGCCTACGGTGCTAACGTGAACAGCCTGATTGACAACAGCCGGTGGGAAAGTGGTGATGAACTGGCCGAGACGTACAGCCGCCGTAAAGGCTTTGCCTATGGTCGGGGTGGACGGGCGGTCCAGCAACCCGTGTTGCTTAACAGCATCCTGTCGCGCGTCGAGCTGGCCTACCAGAACCTGGATTCTGTGGAGCTGGGTGTGACCACCGTGGATACCTATTTTGATACCTTAGGCGGCATCAGCCGCGCAGTGCAGCGCGCGCGCGGGCCGCAAGCCCCGGTGGCACCGGTTTACATCGGCGACCAGACGCAGGACGGCAACGGTGCAGGCACGGTGCGCACCTTGACCGAGCAAGTGTCGCTGGAAACCCGGACCCGGATGCTGAATCCGAAATGGTACGAGGGCATGCTCAAACATGGCTACGAGGGCGTTCGCCAAATCGAAGTCCATGTCACCAACACCATGGGCTGGTCTGCCACCACAGGTCAGGTCCAGCCCTGGGTCTACGAGCAATTGAGCGAAACCTTCATGCTGGATCCGGCGATGCGTGATCGCCTGGCCCGGCTGAATCCGACGGCATCAGCGCGGGTTGCCAACCGCCTGCTGGAGGCTTCGAGCCGCAATTTTTGGAAGCCGGACGACAAGATGCTCGAGGCATTGCGGCGGGCCGGGGAAGAGCTTGAAGACCGAGTTGAAGGTGTTTACGAAGGATCGACTGCATGAGTACGACAACAGTTCCGTTTCCGGATATCAAAAGTCCGGGATTGCGAAAAAATCTAAGACTTGACGGCGAGGGCAGCGTTCAGGTCGAACTGGACCCAAGCGTCAAGATCGGCAACGCCAAGGTGTTTGCCATTTACGGCAAGGGCGGCATCGGCAAAAGCACCACGTCGAGCAATTTGTCGGCAGCGTTTTCCAAGTTGGGAAAACGGGTGCTGCAAATCGGCTGTGACCCCAAGCACGATTCCACGTTCACTCTGACGAAGAAGATGCTGCCCACGGTGATCGACGTGCTGGAGACGGTCGATTTTCACGCCGAGGAGCTGCGCGTCGAGGACTTTGTGTTTCCGGGCTACAACGGCGTCATGTGTGTCGAGGCCGGTGGGCCGCCGGCAGGCACGGGCTGTGGCGGCTATGTGGTGGGCCAGACAGTCAAACTGTTGAAGGAGCATCACCTGCTGGAAGACACCGACGTGGTGATCTTCGACGTGCTGGGCGATGTGGTTTGTGGCGGTTTTGCCGCACCGCTGCAGCATGCAGACCGTGCCTTGATTGTGACGGCCAATGATTTCGACTCGATCTTTGCCATGAACCGAATCGTGCAAGCGATCGGCGCCAAGGCCAAAAATTACAACGTCCGGCTCGGCGGCGTGATTGCCAACCGCAGCGCGGCAACCGATCAGATCGACAAGTACAACGACAAGATCGGTCTCAAACTTGCGGCGCATTTTCCGGACCTGGATGTGATTCGCCGCAGCCGACTGAAAAAATCCACCCTGTTCGAGATGGAGTATTCGCCGGAACTCGAAGCGGTGCAGAAGGAGTACATGCGCTTGGCTGCCTCGCTGTGGTTGGGCACCGAGCCGATGAACGCAGTGCCGATGAAAGATCGGGACATCTTTGATCTGCTGGGTTTTGATTGAGAACTTTGCCATGAGCCTGCTTTCCTACGAAGAGCGCCGCGGCCAGATCGAAACGTACTTCGACCGGACCGCCGTTCAGGCCTGGGCGCGACTGACGTCCGATGCGCCAGTGGGTCGCATCCGCGCCACGGTGCGCGCGGGCCGGGAGGCGATGCGGGAGAAACTGCTGGCTTGGTTACCAGCGGACTTGCAGGGGCGTCGCATCCTCGACGCTGGTTGTGGCACGGGTGCGCTGGCGATCGAGGCGGCCCGCCGTGGTGCTAACGTGGTGGCGATTGATCTGTCGCCCACCCTGGTCGATCTGGCCCGTGAGAGGATGTCACCCGTGGTGGGTCGGGGCTCGGTCGAATTTCGCAGCGGTGACATGCTGGATCCGGCGTTGGGTTCGTTTGACCATGTGGTGGCCATGGACTCGGTGATCCACTACAGAACTGACGACGCCGTCGACGCCTTGTCGCGCTTGGCGCAACGCACCTCGGGATCCATCCTGTTCACCTTCGCGCCCAGCACCCCCGTGCTGGCCGCCATGATCAAGGTGGGTCGCCTGTTCCCGCGCAGTGACCGTGCCCCCTGGCTGGAGCCGATGTCGGAAAAAGCGCTGGTTCAGGCCATGGGCCAGGATGTTGTGCTGGCTGGTTGGCGGCTTGATCGCACGGAGCGTGTCTCGAGCGGTTTTTACAAATCGCAGGCGATGCAATGGAGCCAACGATGAGCGCCCGCTCAGTCGGCCAATGGGCCCGTCGCCTGCCGGCAGAATACCTGCCCTTCGCCGATGCGGCCAGCGCGGATTTGCCCATGGCGCGCTTGCTGCGCCTGTCCCTGTTCAAGTTCACCATGGGCATCACCACAGCCCTGCTGGTGGGCACGCTGAACCGGGTGATGATTGTTGAACTTGGCGTCACGGCGTGGCTGGTGGCTTTGATGCTGGCCCTGCCCATGCTGGTCGCGCCTTTTCGAGCCATCACTGGCTATCACTCCGACACCCACCGATCCGCCTTCGGCTGGCGTCGGGTGCCCTTCATGTGGGGCGGCACCTTGATTCAGTTTTTTGGCATCGCGATCATGCCGTTTGCGCTGCTGGTGTTGTCCGGTCAAGGCCAGGTACCGGTACCAGCCTGGTTTGGACAAGCGGCTGCAGCCATGGCCTTTCTCATGGTGGGTGCGGGTTTGCAAACATCGCAGACCGCTGGCTTGGCGCTTGCCACAGACCAGGCCAGTGAGGAGACGCGCCCGCGCGTGGTCGCGCTCATGCATGTCATGCTGCTCCTTGGGGCTGTCGGGGGCAGCATCGCTTTCAGCTTTTTGCTTGCCGATTTCAGTCCGCAGCGATTGGTCCAAGTTGTGCAGGGCACGGCCTTGGTGGTGCTGTGTCTTAACGCGGTGGCGCTTTGGAAGCAGGAGCCACGCAATCCCGCACGGGCTGCAGCCATGAAGACTGAACAAGCGGTTTCCTTTCGGGATGTTTGGCAGCGCTTCATTCGCACCCGGAACGCACGCAGGTTTCTTTGGGCGACTGGTGTCGGTACCATGGCTTTCAACATGCAGGATGTCATTCTTGAGCCCTATGGCGGGGAAATCCTGCATCTCAGCGTTGGCGCCACCAGTGCCCTGACAGCGCTGCTTGCCGGCGGTGCCATGGCAGGTTTTTTGCTGGCCGGCCGCTTTTTGGCACGCGGCGCAGACCCTCTTCGGCTCGCGGCTTACGGCACCCTGTTGGGCCTGCCGGCATTTTCAGCGGTGATCTTCGCAGCGCCACTCAATGCCGGATGGCTGTTTCGATTGGGTGCGCTGGGTATCGGCTTCGGGGGCGGATTGTTTGCGGTGGGGACCTTGTATGCCGCAATGCGCATGGAGAACCATGGTTTTATCGGCATGGCCTTGGGTGCCTGGGGCGCCGTTCAGTCGATCGCGGCCGGACTGGCGATGTTCATCGGCGGCGCACTGAGAGACATCGTCTCCGGGCTGGCCACCGAGGGCGCGCTTGGTACAGCATTGGCCGGACCCGCAACCGGCTACAGCGTGGTCTACCACATCGAGATGTACCTGCTGTTCATCACGCTCATCATCATCGGTCCGCTGGCAAAGCGGACCACCTATTCTGTTCCTGTCTCATCCGAACGGATCGGTCTTGCCGATCAGCGCGGCTGAAAATTTCTCGACCCTGAAGGAGAACCGTCATGCAAATTGGTGCAATTACCGGCTACGTGGATCTGGCTCAGATCATTCTGTACATGTTTTGGCTGTTTTTTGCGGGGGTGATTTTTTACCTGGTCCGCGAAAATCACCGTGAGGGCTACCCAATGGAGACCGACCGTGGCGATCGTTCGTCGGTCAAGGGCTGGCCCATCCCGTCACCCAAGACCTTCAAGTTGGCGGGTGGTGGAGAGGTCACAGTGCCAGACCTCACGCGGGGCGAACCGCCGATCAACCTCAAGCGCACCGGTGCTGCACCTGACCTACCCTATGAGCCCACAGGCAATCCCATGACCGCTGCCGTGGGTCCGGGTGCTTACGCCTTGCGTGCGGATAGGCCTGATGTTGATGTCCATGGTGTTCCCATCATTCGCCCCTTGCGCAGCCTGACGGGCTACGATGTGTCCAAACACGACACCGATCCCCGGGGCCGGGATGTCATCGGCGCTGACGGCACTGTCGGAGGTCGGGTGGTCGACCTCTGGCTGGACACCTGCGAGATGGCCTTCCGCTATCTTGAGGTCGAGACCCACGCCGGCGGACAGGCCCGGCGTGTGCTCCTGCCCATGCCTTTTTGCCGGGTCGGAGAGGCGGGTGTCAAGGTTGAAAGCATCTATGGCGCGCATTTTGCCGATGTGCCCGGCACCAGCAGTCCGGACCAGGTGACGCTGCTTGAAGAGGAAAAAATCACAGCGTACTTTGGCGCAGGCACTTTGTACGCCCACCCGAGCCGCGCGGAGTCCATTCTGTGAGTGAATCAGTTCGCGGTCACGAGCACGAGTTCGAACCTGAATTCGGCTTGCCGGAGCCATTGCCGGTGGGAGAAACCATCCTCTGGCAGGGTGCGCCCAATTTCAAGGCGCTTGCAGTCCGGGTGTTTCATCTGAGGAAGCTGGCTTGGTACTTTCTGGCACTGATCGTGATGCGCGCCAGTTACCTCTATGCCACCCGTTTGACCGGATTCGAACTGCTCCTGGCCTTGATTTGGCCGGTCGCTTTGGCCATCGTCGGGTTGGCCTCGGTGGCCTGTCTGGCCTGGCTGACCGCCCGCACCACGGCCTACACACTGACCGATCGGCGCGTGGTGATGCGGATTGGTATTGTCCTGACCTTGACCTTCAACCTGCCCTTGCGCGCCATTGAGGCCGCCGGCCTGCGGGTGGACGCCGACGGTAGCGGGGATATTCCTTTGCGCCTGGGCAAGGGCGACAGGATTGCCTGGCTCCAACTCTGGCCCCATGTGCGCCCCTGGACGGTCACCCATCCCGAGCCAACGCTACGATGCGTCCCGAACGTGCGCGAGGTCGCAGCCCTGGTGGCGAAGTCGTGGTCGGATGTCACCGGTGTTGCTGCATCGACACCGCCCCTGCCTGTGACGGGTGAGGCAATCTCCACACCAGCGCCTTGGCGGCCGAGTTTGACATGACGACGCGAACCATAGACCCATCTGTCGTCAAGCCCGATACGTTTCCGCAGTGGGTTCTGCTGGCGGTCGGTTTCATTCTGGCCTTCAGCTTGATCAGCGTTGCCTTGGTGCGTCTGACCGGCAATGGCCCTGATCAAACCCCTGGACCTGTCGCGGTGGAGCGGACTTTGCGTTTTGAGGATCGCAGCAATGGCGATATTGCCGTGATGGATGGTCAGTCCGGCGAACTGCTGACCACCGTTCAGGGCGAGCAGGGCTTTCTTCGTGGCGCCGTTCGCGCATTGGCTCGGGAGCGCCGTACGCGACACCTGGGCCCGGAGCAACCGTTTCAACTGATTGCCAGCGCTGACGGCCGCTTGACCCTGTTTGATCCCGCCACTGGCCAGCGGATTGAATTAGGAGCCTTCGGACCGACCAACGCTGGCGTGTTCGCGCCTTTTCTCGCCATGCAAGCGGCAAGCAAGACGCCTTGACCCCTGAGGAATCACCCATGCAAGCCAGCACCGCCACCGAAAATGTCGAAACAGCCGCTCTCAAGGCCAAACAAAACACGCTGTTGAGCCCCCGCTTCTATACGACTGACTTCAAGGCCATGGACCGCATTGATGTGTCGTCACTCCGGCCGGAGTGGGACACCATGCTTGCAGAGTATGAGGGTGACAACAACCATGATCATTTTCAGCGTACGCCCGAATTCGCTGCTGAGGTGGCGCAGCACTTTGCCCAAGTGTCACCGGAGCTTCGCGAGGAGTTCCTGGATTTTCTGATCAGTTCACTGACCTCTGAATTTTCCGGCTGCATCCTGTACAACGAGATCCAGAAAAATGTGACCAATCCCGACATCAAGGCCTTGATGCGCTACATGGCGCGTGACGAATCTCGCCATGCGAGTTTCATCAACCAATCCTTGAAAGACTTCGGATTGGGGCTGGATCTGGGCGACCTCAAGCGGACCAAGGCCTACACCTACTTCAAGCCCAAATACATTTTTTATGCCACTTATTTGTCGGAAAAAATCGGTTACGCACGTTACATCACGATTTTTAGGCAACTTGAGAGGCACCCGGACAAGCGATTTCATCCGATTTTTCGTTGGTTTGAGCGGTGGTGCAACGATGAGTTTCGCCATGGTGAGTCGTTCGCACTGATCATGCGTGCCAACCCGGGTTTGCTCAAGGGCGGCAACCGGCTGTGGATCCGCTTTTTCCTGCTGGCGGTTTACGCAACGATGTATGTGCGGGACCATACCCGGCCGCAACTGAAAGCGGCGATGGGCCTGCAGCCTACAGACTATGACTACGAGGTTTTTCGGATCACCAACGAAATCAGCAAACAGGTGTTTCCCCTTTCGCTGGACATTGACAGCCCGGTGTTTCGGGCGGGACTGGACCGCTTGTTTCAGATCCAGACCGCTTTGTCTGCGGCCAAGGCCCAAGGCGGCATCCTGGGGCGTCTCAAGCAAGGCGCGCTGGCCGTTGCTGGACTACTGACCTTCGCGCGTCTGTATGTGTTGCCGGTCAAGCGGCATGACCTGCCGGTCCAAGTGCGCGTTGCGCCGGCGTGGTGAGGGCATGATGCACGCTTGCGCTGGCTGTCAGTGGTCGCCTTCATGATCGAAGTCCTGTTGCCGGTGTTGTTCGCCGTGTTCATCTGGTGGTTTTCGACCGGCCTGGTTTTGGTGCTGGACGGCTTGCCAAAGCAAACCTTTCGCTGGAGCATTCTGATTTCCTCGCTCCTGGCGGCAGGTGCTTTTGCCGGTTTGGCCCATACCGCGGGCCAGACCAGCACGGTGGGTGTTTACTGCAGCTTTACCTGTGCCTTGCTGGTCTGGGGTTGGCATGAGTTGACCTTCTTGACCGGGTGGCTGACCGGACCCCGCAAGCAACCGAGCCCGCCCGACAGTGACGTTTGGGCCAGGTTCTTTCAGGCGGTGGGTGCCATCCTCTGGCATGAGTTGGCCATCGTCGCGTCGGGATTGCTGATTATTGCGATCACCTGGGGTGCCCCCAACCAGGTGGGCGCCTGGACTTTTTCTGTCTTGTGGGTCATGCGCACCAGCGCCAAACTGAATCTGTTCCTGGGTGTGCGCAATCTCAGTGAAGAATTCTTGCCTGCCCATCTGGCCTACATGGAAAGCTTTTTTCGCCGCCGGGCCATGAACCTCTTGTTCCCGTTTTCGCTGGCCGGTGCATGCGCTGTGCTGGCGCTGGTGCTCATGCGCGCCGTCGAACCAGGCCTGCCCGAGGGACAGGTGGTCGGCTGGATGCTGGTGGCCAGCCTGATGTTTCTTGCCATCGTCGAACACCTGCTGCTGGTTTTGCCCTTGCCCTCCACGGCTCTTTGGCGTTGGGCGCTTCGGCAACGTGTCGCGACCTCACCCGATACCGCCGCAGCCAAAGCCCCAATCAATGAAGACCTTGTTCACGTCCCCTGAGTCTCTCGCCGGGCGAGGCGACCAACTCCCGGGCATCGGCAGTGGACTGGCCGAAAGGCCACTGGCCCTGGTCGTGGGGGCTGGTTTCGGCGGCTTGGCGGCGGCAATTCGCCTCAGTGTCATGGGCTATCGGGTCGAAGTGCTGGAGAAGCTCGATGGCCCAGGCGGGCGGGCCTATGTCAGGCGGCAGGATGGCTTTTCCTTCGACGGCGGACCGACCATCATCACTGTTCCGTTCCTTTTCGAGGAGCTCTGGGCGCTGTGCGGCCGCACATTGTCTGACGACATCGACCTGCGTCTGATGGACCCGTTCTACCGGGTCCGATTTGACGACGGGACACATTTTGACTACAGCGGCGATCCGGAGCGGATGCGTTCCGAGGTCGCACGCATCAGCCCGTCTGATCTGGCCGGCTTTGACCGCTTTGTGCTGGAGGCTGATCTGTGTTACCGGTTGGGTTTCGAGGCACTGGGCTGCAAGGCTTTTGACAGTGTTTTTGACTTGCTGGCGGCCATACCCTCCATGGCTAGGATGCGTGCCTGGCGGACCATGCACGGCCTGGTGGCCAGCTACTTCAAGCATCCCAAGTTGCGAGTGGCCATGAGCCTGCAAACCTTGCTGATTGGTGGCAACCCCTTCTCGGTGACCGGTGTCTACAGCCTGATCAATGCGCTGGAGCGGCGATTTGGTGTGTACTCGGCCATCGGAGGGACTGGCGCGCTGGTTCAAGGCATGGTTGGCTTGCTGAAGGAACGCGGCGTTCCCGTGCGCTGCAATAGTGAGGTCAGGCAAATCCTGATCGAAAACGGACGGGCCATGGGTGTCGAACTGGCGAGCGGACAGCGCTTGGCGGCCGACATTGTCGTTTGCAACAGTGATACCGCCTGGACCTATCGCAACCTTGTGGCGCCAGAGCACCGCCGGCATTGGACCAACCGGCGGATCGAAAGCGGGCGCTACTCAATGAGCCTGTTCGTGTGGTATTTCGGGACGGACCGCAAGTACGAGGCGGTGCCCCACCACACCATGGTGTTGGGGCCTCGGTACGAGGATTTGCTGACTGACATCTTTCGGCATCACAAATTAGCCGATGATTTCAGCCTGTACCTCCATCGGCCAACCGCGACGGATCCGTCGGTGGCACCCGATGGCTGTGACACCTTTTATGTGCTGTCGCCCGTGCCTCACCTGGACAGCGGCACGGACTGGGCCAGCCACGCCGAACCCTACCGGCAGGCCGTTTGCCAGAGGCTGGAGCAGACCCTCCTGCCCGGTCTGAGCCAGCACATCGTGAGCTCCCACGTGATGACGCCCCAGCATTTTCAGGATGACTTGCTGTCGTTCAAGGGCGCTGCGTTTGGGCTGGAGCCCTTGTTGTTGCAAAGCGCCTGGTTTCGCCCACATAATCGAAGCGAAGATATCGAAAATCTGTTCATGGTCGGTGCCAGCACCCATCCCGGCGCTGGTGTGC
Source organism: Pseudomonadota bacterium (assembly GCA_041182225.1). GTDB lineage: Bacteria > Pseudomonadota > Gammaproteobacteria > Burkholderiales > Burkholderiaceae_C > Rhodoferax. The sequence goes on from JBEGOC010000090.1 coordinate 31,770, forward strand.
CAGGTGTGCTGATGTCGGCCAAAGCCTTGCAAACTGTTGTACCACCCCTGCGAAGGAATACCCATGTCCGGGATTGATGCAAGCTTTGACTTTGCGGCCTGTCAGGCCCTGATGCGCGGGGGTTCCAAGACTTTCTTTGCCGCTTCGCGGCTTCTGCCGGCGCGTGTGCGGGATCCGGCGATTGCGCTGTACGCTTTTTGTCGCGTCGCCGACGATGCCATTGACTTCAGCGATGACCGCGCTACAGCCCTGATGGACTTGAACGAACGACTGGCCTCCATCTATGAGGGCAGACCGCAGCCGTTTGAATGTGACCGGGCATTGGCCGCGGTGGTTCATCAATTTGACATGCCTTTGGGCCTGCTGACCGCACTTCTTGAGGGTTTTCAGTGGGATGCTGAAGAGCGCCGTTACGAAACCCTGGAAGACCTGCAGGCTTACGCAGCCCGGGTAGCCGGCAGTGTCGGGGCCATGATGGCGGTCATCATGCGAGCCCGGAGCCCCGCCGCTTTGGCCCGCGCCTGCGATCTGGGGGTTGCCATGCAACTCACCAATATTGCTCGGGATGTGGGCGAGGATGCGCGTGCGGGACGGCTTTACCTGCCACTGCAGTGGCTGCGTGACGCCGGGCTGCAGCCCGAAGCCTGGTTGGCCCAGCCGGTGTTTGACACCCGGATTGCTGGCGTGATTGAGCGTTTGTTGAAGGCAGCGGACCAACTCTACGCTCGCGCTTCATTCGGCATTGCGCAATTGCCGCTCGACTGCCGGCCCGCCATTTGTGCGGCCGGCATGGTTTATTCCGAAATCGGTCGGGAACTGGAACGCGCGGGCCTTGACTCCGTGAATGCGCGTGCGGTCGTATCAACCAGGCGCAAACTGATGCTGATTCTCAGAGCCAGCGGTGCCGCGCTCCTGTCCTCTGCAGACACGGGTGCCCAGGCGCCTGCCCTGGAGGCGACACGGTTCCTCGTGGAGGCCGCTGCGCTGGAACCTTCATCGGCACCTGCTTGGGTCGCCCCGCGGCGTTCCTTGGCCGAGCGCGCCCGCTGGTCGGCCGATCTGTTCGAGCGGCTCTCGCTGCGCGACCAGGAACAGGGGTATCAGCGCATCTCACACCGCTCGTCCCTGGGCCGATGAACGACGGCTCCTGGCTGATCTGGGTCAAGGTCCTGGGCGTGTTGCTGGCCGGTGTTGGCTTCGGATGGTGGCAACTGCGGGATGTTTCCCGGGCACGAACCGAGGCTAGGCCGGACCAGCCCAGCCACAGCGTCGAAGCGCCCGCAGCGGCCGAGGGCAAGCCCCGGCCCTGACCAGTTCAGTCGGCAGATCGATTGGGCGGGGCTTTTGCCGCCGCTTCGATCGACCGGGTCAATTCACGTGGTGGGTAGGATGAGGCTGCCGCCCCGTTGCTTGTCATCAGGTCAATGAAGTGGGCTTCAATTTCCGGGGCAGCCTGTCGCAGCGCGCGTTCCGCCCAGGGGGTATGCAGCAATGGCCGCAACCAATGCAGCAGGCGCACCCAGCCGGGCACCCAGATGCGACGCGCGCGAGCGCTGATGCCATCTGCAATGAGTCGGGCGGCTTGGTCCGCTTCGATGTCCTGGTTAAGCACAGAGGGCATGGTCGCCCTCAAACGCCGAAAACCCGGGTGCATATTGCCTTCGGTTGTCAAGGGCGTTCTGACCCATGAGGCGTGAATGATGCTGACGCCGACACCATGCGCCGCCAGTTCGATACGCCAGGCGTTGCACATGGCCTCGACCGCAGCCTTGGACGCGGCATAGGCCGAAACGCAAGGGGGATGGGCAAATGAGGAAACCGATGCACTTACCACCACCTGGCCCTTGCTTCGTATGATTTCCGGCAGGGCTGCCCGTACGGTGTGGAAGGTGCCCAGCACATTCACCTCGATGCAGCGCTGCCAGGCCCTTGGATCGGTATGTGCCAGCGGACCGAATGACGAAATTCCGGCGTTGGCCCAGACCACATCGATTCGGCCATGTCGCTGCAACACGGCCCGGACCATGGCGTGGCAGTCCTCAGGCACGGCCACATCAGCCTGAATGGCGAGCAGGTCACTGCCCGTTGCCGCACAGGCGCGAGCCAGTTCGGCAGCATCGCAGTCCACCAGTACCGGCCTCGCCCCTCGGCGTGCCAGCTCCAGCGCGCTGGCCGCACCGATGCCGGAGCCGGCGCCGGTGATGATCACCACCGACCCCTTGAGCCACTGGGTTCCACCTGAGCGGGATGAAACAGCCAGCATTCACATCACCTTGGTGATCATCAGGTACAGGATCGGCAGGGGAACGACGGTGGCGATCGCCCCCGAGACCTGCCAGATCCTGGACAGGCGCAGGTATTCCGCCGTGATGGCCCGATCCCGTCTGAGCAGAGTGCGTTGCCGCAGTTGGATCGGGACCAGCACCATGGCCCAAATCAGGCCTGAGAGGGCGAACAGGGCGTAGGACCAAGCGATCCAGCCCTGAGACGATGCCCCGCCGTACCGATGCGCCATCATCGAGCCTGTGAGGACAACGAGAATGGCACCCGTCAGTGTGAACAGCAGGTCGGTCACCAGAACCAGCCGATTGCTGAAGGCAATCACCTCGTAGTTCCGCGTTCGCTCAGCCAGCGCTGCCCAGGTGCCGCTGACCACCACATTGCCCAGGAACAGGCAGGCCGACAGCACATGAACAATTTTGACCGTGTCACTGGCAACCATGTGCGTCTCCTAAGGGCGGCGAGGCATGCGCCAGGGCAGCATCAGCTGAACCGGCAGTGCAGTCAGCCGTTGCGGTTGCAGTGTTTCGTGGACTGCCGTCACCGATTCGCCGAGCAGCCGCGTTTGGAGCAGGCTGCGGGTGTAAAACGGCCCATCTTCCAGCGTCTGGACCACTCGGGTGGCCATCTCGGGGTCAGCCCTGACCGACCGCTGAATGCGCCAAAAGGTCTTTGGCAGGGCGATGGCTCGGGCTGGCGCTACAAACGCCTCGCTGTCGCCAGCAGGTGAAAATCGTCGGGCAATGAGCCGCTCGGTGCCATTGGTCTGGCGCACGTCGTACAGGACGGAGGTGCTGCCATCTTTCATCCGCGCCCGCGACCAGTCCCAGGCCTGAAACGGGCGATGGATGGGCTCATCGCCCTCATTGCTGTCGAAATAGCCTTCGCCTGACCAGTGAGCGTCGGGTTGGGCTAAATCGACCTCGACCCGGGCGCATGGGGCGATCGGTCCCCATCGGTGACGGCCGCGGTCGTCCAGTGCGGTCACAAAAGTCGTCAACGCGGACGGGTACAGACGGACCGTGCCTTTGATGCGATACGGCAGCGGTGCACAGACCTCATGAATATCGATCCGGAGGTGGTCGTGCTGCCACGATACACGGCTTGGTCCGACCTGAAAGTCGTCCGGGCCACGCGTCACACGTCCCCTGCCGCGTTCGGTCATGGCCCAGCGTTTACCGCCTTTGCCGTAGAGGGCAACGTTGATGGCGCAGTGGTTATCGGCCTGAACCTGCTCGCCCTGCCGGGCAAAGGCCCAGGCGTAATAAGGGGAAAAGACGCTGCCGACAAAGGCAATGATGCTCAGCGCGTGCTGGCCATCGTCACTGATGGCGTCGACATACCACCAGAGGTACGCCCCAGGTTTGACTTGCTGGTCAAATCGAGGTCGGCCATCACTGTCTCTGCCGCCAGCCGGCCCGAGATCGCTGCCATGGGTACACCGGGCCCCGGGTGCACGCTGCCCCCCGCCAGATAGAGTCCGGGCAGCCGGCTGCTCGCCCCCTGGCGCTGGAACGGGGTCATCCAGCCGTGACTCGCCCGGCCGTAAAGGGCGCCACCGGTCCCGGGAAATATCCGGTTGAAGTCGGTCGGGGTGGTTCGAATGCACTGAGCAGTTGTGAGATCGATATTCAGACCGCACTGACTCAGCAACTTCAGGGACTGTTGCTCGCATGGACCGACCTCCATCGGATTGAATGGTTTGACATCGCCGTCTGCAGGCGCATTGACAAGGCACAGCAAACGTTCCCGACCCGCCGCAAGGGGCGTGTCATCGGTCCGATCCTGAGCACACACATAGACGGTGCCCTTGGCGGGGAGACGCCGCTGCCGAAAGATGTGGTCAAACTCGCTGGCGTAATCATCGTCGAAGAAAACATTGTGTCTGGTCAGTGGAAAGCCGCTGGTGGCCGTCTTGACGGACCAAGTTAGCGCTGACAGGGAGCGCCGATTTCGGCCCAAGGGCGGTACCGAGCGGCGCACGGCTTCGCCCAGCAAGCCCTGCGCCAGGGCGCTGGTATCGCCATTGAACACCACGGCGTCTGCGTCCAGGATTTCGCCACCTTCCAGCAAGACACCGGTGGCACGCCCGTGTTGAAACAGGATGCGTTCACATGGCGTGCGGTAACGGATCGTGCCGCCGCGCGACAAGATCTGGCCCGCCAGCGCCTTGGGTAAGGCGTGCATACCGCCGTTCAAGGCCCACACACCATCCTGTTCCACATGGGCGATCAGCATCAGCGTTGCCGGCGCAGCCCAAGGCGAGGCGCCGCAGTAGGTGGCATACCGGCCAAACAGCTGGCGCAGGCGAGGGTCGCTGAAATAGCGCCCCAGCAGTTGCCAATAATTGGCAAGCGGCCCCAGGCCGGCCAGTGCACCCAAGCCACCGATGCCCAAACCGCCGACCATGCGGAGCAGGTTCGGCTTGGTCGATCGCATGTAAGGCGGCTCCAGATGGGTGTAGATCTCCCGTGCCTTGGCGCAAAACCGGAGAAACCCTTGGGCCTCGGATGCAGAACTGAACCTGCCGATGGCATCGGCCGATTGCGCCACGTCCGCAAAAAGATCAAGGCGTTGGTCGCAGTTGCGCCAGGCGTGCCGGGCCAATATCTGCAACGGCCGCAACTGCAGCAGCGCATCGGTGGAGAGCCCTACCGTGGCAAAGATCTCATCGAATACCCAGCGCATGGTGAAGACGGTGGGACCTGAATCAATGGGGGATCCGTCCACCACAAGCTGTCGGATCTTGCCACCCGGCTCTGCCGCAGCCTCCACGAGCGTGACGCGAATGCCGCGGTCTGCCAGCAGCAGGGCACACACCAGGCCACCCATACCGGCGCCGACGATCACCACATGCCGCTCCCGCAGACCTCGGTGCTCAGCCATAGTGTCGGCCGCGCCAGCAGCCACGGGCATCTATGGGTCGAAACCGGACAAACATCGATTCCGAAAAGAAGTTGCCGTCGTAAGCTGCGCGAATGGCCGCCAGATGGGCGCCGGAGCGCGCGTAGTCGTCCATCGATTGGACGTCCTGCCAGAGCGTGATGGTTGCCTGTCGCAGGAAGGGGGCCTCGCCGACCCCAGTCGCTAGCAAACAACCGGGTGCATTCTGCAGTGCCACTTCGCTGGGGGGTTGCATCCGCCAGAACTGCCATGCCCGGGTAGGTCTGATGGAAGCCCTGGTCAGTGCCGCAACAGGCCCTTCACCGGGCCCGTCCGCTGTCAATGCCATCGTGGTGCCAGACCAACTCCCCTTGCTGCTGTAGGCGCGCAGTTTCACGCTGAAAAACTCGCTGCATCGGTTGGCGATCTTTCTGACGGTTTGGGATGCGATAAACCGGTCAGCTGAGGCCTCATCCTGAAAAATGCAAAATCTGGCCTGCCGGGACGCGCTGGGTCTGAGCCCGAATCCGCCACCGTGGCCGCTGCCCATGACCTTGCAAAAAAGCAGGCCGGGCATACGGCGGAACTGCCATTTGCCAAGCACAAAACAGGTGAAGCCCCACAGCCGATGGCGGGGCAGTACATCGAGCAGCACTACCACCGCAACCGGATCAGTGGCAGGTTGCGGCTGGATTCGACCGGCCTGCCGGGCCGCGTGCTCCGGCGTTCTGCTTAACGCCGCTCCGGCCATGTTGGATAGCCCCGGTCGCCCTGTCGGGACACGACCATGGGGGCGGTGCCTGTGGCCCCCAAGGCCTGATCGGGGCTGGACGGACGAGTTGTCGTGTGCTCCGAAGAGCGACAACTCAACCCGCCATCACAAAGCGCTTTGGTCATTGCGTCGCCGCCACTGTGGACAACTTGCCCAGCTCCGGGTAATGCTTGGCCATCGCGGCACCATACAGGGGTTTATAGGCACCTTGGTGGCAGGTAGCGCAGTTGACCTTGGCCACATCGCCAGTTTGCCCCAATCGATTGGCCGGGAAGGTCCCCGTCAATGGCTCGAGGTAGGCATTGTTCAGATCGCGGGCCATACGAATGCCGTGGTACGCGGTGACCCGTTGCGGCGGCGTCTGCTCCCACGATTGGAAAGCACGCGTGTTGTGGCAGTAGGTGCAATTGACGCCCAGGGACTGCGACATGTGGACCATCAAACCATAGGTGAATTCAGCCTGCTTCGAAGATTGCCGGTTGGCCGCTACGCCGGTCTGCACCAACGCTTCATTGCCGTTGACGCGAATCGGCTTGTCCTGCTTCAGGTATGGCGTGAACGGATCGTAAGGCAGTGACGAATAGCCGACTGCCTGTGAGGGGCGGTTCTGACCCGCATCGTCACCGAGCGCGCCGCCGCTGTACTTGTTGGTGCCGGGGGTAAACCAGACTTCCTTAGGTACCGGGTTGCCACGGTGGCAGGTGTAGCAGGTAACGCCAGTGTCGCCGACGTGGTTCTTCCAGTCGGCATTGACGTGCTGTGTCATCTGGATCATGCGCCGGGCAACGACCTTGGTGTATTTGGAATCGTCTGCAAAGTTATCCCCAGCATGGCAATAGGTGCAGCCCTGGTTGGGGGCCACCCACTGCGTGATGGACACCATGTGCCGGGAAAACTCAGCCACGCTCAGATCACCCAAGACCTTGACGTTCTGGTACACATCCTTGGCGCGTGGGCCATCTGGTGAGGCAGCCTCAGCCGGCTGTGGCGCTCGGTTCAGTTCCGCCTTGGTGGCGATGATCCGGGGGTTGTAAATTTGCTCCATGCCAGTGCCCCGGTAGCCGGTTTGCACTGCTGTGATGGGCGGACGCTCACCGCATCCGTGCAGGGCAATGGCGCAGCCGATCAAGGCAAGCAGGCGCGAGGTGCTGACCCAGGCGTTCATGGTTTGACTCCCAAGAGGGCGGGGTCCACGACCACCGGAAACACCGCCGGGTAAGACGGTACGACATGATGCTTCATCGACCACAGATACCAGTTGTCCACCACAGTGCCGGTCAGCAAAATGCCGATGCCGCCGACCAGGGGGCAGAGAACTGCAAACCACCAGGCCCACCGGTGGATGGACTCCATGGTGGCGTTGAAGCCCATGGTCCAACGCCAGAACAGGGCTGCGCGCTCGGATGCCGTACCGCGGTCCACGATCTGCTCGATTTCTCGCTCGCCACCGTAGCGGCTGACCGCCAGGATGGTTGCACCGTGCATGGCGAAGAGCAGCACTGATCCGTAAAGGAACACGATGGAGAGCGCGTGGAACGGGTTGTAAAACAGGTTGCCATGCCGCAGTGACAGCGCGGAGACCCAGTCAAGGTGCGGGAAGATGCCAAACGGCACAGCCTCGGACCAACTGCCCATCAGCACCGGACGGAAGAATCCGCACACCAGGTACAGCCAGATGGCCGCGGCGAATGCCCAGGCCACATGGGTACCCAAACCTAATTGCCTGGCGCGTCGGTACATTCGTGTCCACCACAAAAACAGGGACACGGTGAGCAGAAAGCCCGTGATCAGCCACCAGCCGCCCTGGTTCAGCGGCGGCCAGCGCAGGCCATAGCCGGGTGGCGGTGGCTCAAGCGCGAGCCAAAACAACTGGCGTACCAATTGCAGCGGATTCCAGTCCACCGCAGCCAGCATGTTGAAGCCGATGATGTTGAACGCCAGTGTGCCAAAAATCAGCGATGCCAGGCCAAGTCCACCCAGATAGATCGGGCCGATTTGGGCATTGCCCAGCCGCCCGGCAAGGTGCGAGAACCACGGGGTGCCAACGCGCTCCCAGTCGCCGCTGGGAAGCGGTATGCCTGCTGACGCCGGCCCGGTGGGCTGCACAGATGTAAAGAGGTTTTGATATTCGGCCATCGTATTCTCCTTATCGACTTAATGGCCCCAAATGGGCATGTTCAACCACCAGCCCCACCATTCAGGCCAGCCACGCGTCCAAAATGGACCGCTGATCACGATGCACAGCGCGGCAAACCAGACGGCGGCCAGTGCGAGGAACAGGCCGAGCCGGTGGATACCCAGTGTGCCGACCGAGTAGCCGATGACATCCCGGAAAAACGTGTCCTCGTGCTCCGGGGTCTTGACCGACTCGCCGCTCTTGGGGTTCGTGGCGGAAAGCACCAGAGCACCATGCAGGGACAGTGCGAGCACTGTCGCGAAGAACAGACTGGCGGCAATCATGTGCGCCGGGTTGTAGTGGAAGTGCAGGTACTGGTAGGCCACGTTGCTGACCCAGTCCAGGTGGCTGTAGATGCCGTAGGGGAACGCATGGCCCCAGGCGCCCATCAGGACAGGGCGGATGACCTGCAAGGTGACATAGGCCAGGATCGCGAAGCCGAAGGCTACTGGCACATGCAGGCCCATCCCCAGTTTGCGGCAGATTTCCACTTCCCGCAGAGCCCAGGAAACAAACGCACCGATCGCGCAAACGGTGATGATTTGCCAAAGACCGCCCGCCATCATCGGGGCGAACTTGAGGCCGTAAGACAAATCTGGTGGCGCGATGCTGATCTGCCAAAGGTTCCAGGTGGGACCCGACGCCGCGCCCCACAAAATCATGGTGGTACCGACCAGCGAAAAAAAGGCGGTCGTCATGCCAAAAAAGCCGACGTAGAACGGGCCGACCCAAAAGTCGAACAGATCGCCCCCGATAAGGGTGCCACCTCTTACACGGTATTTTCGTTCAAAGCTCAACATGGCCATAGTGGCTCCTCAGACCGGCACGCCGTCCCAGCGCGGGTCAGACGCTTGTTTTATTGTTCAAACAGGTGTGCGAAGCGGGCCGGTCGGCCCGGCTTCGCGCACCACTGCGGCATCAAAAGAGGCCGTTACTTTGCGGGCGGCAGGGCTGCGTTTTGCGCTGCCTTTGCGGCCTTTACAGTGTCCGGATGCCAAGTATTGATGTTGTAACGGTCGCCGCTGATCTGGATCAGGTGGATACTCGTTGACACAAATGCAATCAGCAGACCGGTCAGGATGATCGCCTTGCGGGGATCAAGAATTCGCCAATAACGCCACATAGCTGTTTCCTTTCGTTAACTCAGTTGGGAGATCACGGTATAGACGGCCGACTTCACGCTATCGAGCATGGATCGCTGGCCCTCCGCTCCCGGTAACCAGGTGCGCCAGTTCATGAAGAACGTTTGCCCGACGACTGCCAGCAGCAGGAAGACACAGAAGATCACGACGAAAATTGTCCCGAAGCCATCAAGATGACTATGGGACATTGACGACTCTGAATGGGCGTGTGAGTAAGCCATGACACTATCTCCGTGAATCGATTACTAAAACCAGGGACGCCAGATCCATACCAGGCTGTGCGCGAAAAACGCACCCACAGCCCACAGCAGGTAACCCTGCACGTAGTACTTGTGGAATTCCTGGCATTCCTCGTCGGTAAGCCCTGACGGGTTCACACTTTGAGCCATTTTCAACACCTCACTTCGAAAGCCTTTCGGCGACCACCGTGCCTGTGAAGGGCACGGCACGGATTGCGGCAATGCATGCATTGCCGCAATTGCGCGCCCGGGGCTGCCGGGCGCTTGCACGGAATATCGACGCAGTCAGTTCGCTTTTCATGCGACCATTCCTGCTTTCGATTGCCCGAACAACTCAATGAAACGATCGGCCTTGACGTGGGAGTCGCCAGCTTCACGCGCATCCCGCTCGGCGCGGTCGCGCATCCTCTTGGCAGCCGATATGCGGACCAGCACTGGCTCTGCCTCGATCAATCGCTCCAGCAGCACTTGAGCCTCTGCCTCCCAGGGCATTGGCTTGTCGGCCACATGGCGGCTCGGTGTGGCGTCGATGCGATCCAGATCCGTGCCCAGCGGCAGGATATGGAACAAGGCATCAAAGAGGGCGTTGCAGAACTCCTGGACGATATAGGTGGCCCCGGCGTACCCCATGAACGGGGTACCGGTGTGTCGGCGGATGATGGGCAAGGGGAAGGAGGCCGGGATGAAACTGGCCTTCATCATCGATCCGCCACCGCACTCGGCCAGGTACATGCGTTCGTTATAACTACCGTACGTCACCAAGGGTGTTTTTTCAGTGACGAGTCGACGCACCTCGGCGTTGTCGGTTTTTTCCCCGGCACGGCGTGCAATGGCGAAGTGGCAAGGCAGACCCAGTTCGTCTTCCAAAAAGTGCCGGATGCCACGCGTGTAGGTTTCATTGGCGACCACAGCAAAACTGGCGGTGCCGAAAAAATCCTGGGTCACCGAGCGCCAAAGATCCCAGATCGGTTTGATGGTGGTGTGTCTCTCACGTTCGATGAAGGGTTCGGGGTCGAGGCCCAGCAAGGCCCCAAGGCTACGCAGAAAGCTGGTGGTGCTGTGCAGTCCAATGGGCGCTTGAAGGTAGGGGCGTTCGAGCGCTTCGCACAGCATGCGCCCGAACTCGCGGTACATGCAGACATTGACGTCGGCCTCAACCAAGCGCGAGACATCGGCCAGATGACTGCCGAGCGGGAAAACCATGTTGACCTCGGCACCAATGCCTTGCACCAGGCGCCGGATTTCAGCGAGGTCACTGGGGCAGTTGAACGCGCCGTAGCTTGGACCGATGATGTTGACCCGGGGTTTCTCATCGGGTTTTTTGTCGCGTTTGGGCACATGCTTGAGGCCATATTGCTGCCACAGCCAGTACATGGCCCGGTTAGCGCACTGCCACTGGTCCTCGTCGATCGTCCTTGGTAAAAAGCGTTGCAGGTTGGTGCCTTCTGGCGTCACGCCGCCACCGATCATTTCTGCAATCGAGCCAGTGACAACCACTGAGGGCAGGTCGGGATCCAGGGCGGCATGCGCACGACGCATCGAGCCTTCTGTGCCCTCGCGGCCCAGCTGCTCTTCTGCCAAACCTGTCACAACAATCGGCAGCTCATGGGGAGGCAGGGCATCGGTGTAGTGCAGCACCGAGGTGACAGGCAGGTTTTCGCAGCCAACCGGGCCGTCGATCACGACCTGCAAACCTTTGATCGCGGTGAACACATACACGGCACCCCAGTAGCCGCCGGCGCGATCGTGGTCCAGAACCAGCATCAGATCATTTCCTCCGCCTTGCGCTTCTTCAGGGCCTTCGTCAACTGCCGGCGTGTTTCAGCCTTGAAGTCAGGCCGGTCCTGCGGTATCCCTGCTGCAGATTCCCAGACGCCGGATGCGTGTCCCGCGCCGGTACTGCCAAAGAACGCCTTCATTTGCTCAAAGCGGCCTTTGTTACCTACCGCCGCATTGATGACGGTGGCCAGCGAGCCTGCGCCCGCCGGTCCCATCAAGGGTCGGGCCGAGATCAGGTTGGTGAAGTAGAGTGACGGGATGCTGAGTTCTTTCGCTGCCTGTACAACCGGCGTCGTGCCAATCGCCAGGTCTGGCATGAACTCATGCATGGCGGCAAGATCCTGCTCCAGCGAGGCCCGGAACTGCACATGCACGCCGCGTGCCTCGAGCCAGTCGCGGTCAGCGTCGCTCCATGCCGACCGTGCGCAGGCGGTGCCGACGTAGCGCAAGTCGGCACCGCTTTCGACCAACAAGCGGGCGACCAGCAATTCCGATCCTTCATACCCGCTCAGGGTGATCCGGGCCTTGATCGGTGAACTCGCCAGCGCCGCCTTGATGGCGGGCAGCATCATGTTTTTGGCAGCGTCAATGTCTGCCTGTGGCACATTGGCCACTTGCCCGATGGCCTGCAGCCAGGCCTCGGTGCCGTCGTGGCCAACCGGGGCTGAGCCAACGACCGGCCGTCCGGCAGCTTCGAATTCCCGGACGGAGGCCGTGTAAAAAGGGTGGATGGCTGCCAGCGCGACGCAATCCAGCGCACCGTACAGCTCTCGCCATTCCCGGGTTGGCACTGTCGGTCCGGCCGCCAGCCCCATGGGCTCGAGCATGCGACCGATGATCATCGGATCAGCCGGGAACATTTCACCGAGCAGGGTGATGGTCGGCTTTTCGTTGCGGCCCTGGCGTGGCGCTTGCACTGGCCCCGCCATGGCTTCACTGCGCGCATATTTCAACATGGCACCGGCCAGGACATCCTTGGCCTCGGCATGGGTCGGTACGCCGAAGCCCGGGACATCGATGCCGATGATCCGCACGCCGTTGATCTCTTTGGGCAGAATCTGCAGCGGTACACCGCTGGCCGTCGGAACGCAGAGATTGATGATGACAATGGCGTCGTAAAGTGCGGGGTCGGCCTGGTGGTGCACGGCCTCCCGGATGTCCTCGAACAGCTTTCCGGTGACCAGCGATTCGGAGTTGAACGGAACGTAGCCAACGCTGCGCTTGGCACCATAAAAGTGCGACGTGAACGTCAAGCCATAGACGCAACAGGCCGAGCCGGACAGGATGGTCGCCGTTCGCCGCATACGCAGGCCCACCCGCAGCGATCCAAAGGCCGGGCACATGCTTTGCGGCTGATCGTGCGGGCCAGCCTTGGGGTCCACGGGATAGTCCTTGGCGTATTGGGCCAGGGTCTCGGATTTGCCGGCGGCCTTGGCTGCTGCCAGCATCTTTTCGCCCCCGGCATGGCAGCCCATGCCATCGCCATCGAGGCTCAATCCGGCCAGGCCGGTCGCCTCCGGCCGGTCGGCATTGACGATGGGTATGTTCTTGGTCATGGGTTACCGCAATCAGGCTTCGTCGTAGACCACTTCGAGCGTTTGCTTGACGGTTTCTTTTTTGCCACACATGTCAAATTGCGTTGCTGGCTCCAACACCACATCCCGCCCCACGGAGGCTGCTGAGAAAAGGCCCAGCAGCTGGTCTTGCGTCATGGGCTTGGGGCGGACGGGCAATGAGGTGCCAACGTTGTCCGCCAATTGCGCAAACATAGGGCCCCAGGTGGATTCGGGCCGGCCGATGATCTCGTAGCTGGCGCTCTTGCGACGGATGTCCTCATTGGCCGGGATCGTCGACAGGACCGGGATGCCGACCTGTTCGGCAAAGGCAGCCGCCTCGCCGGTGCCGTCGTCCCGGTTGATCACCATGCCAGCAACGCCTACATTGCCGCCGAGTTTGCGGAAGTACTCGACCGCTGAGCAGACATTGTTGGCGACGTAGAGGGATTGCAGGTCGTTACTCGCCACCACAATGACCTTTTGGCACATGTCTCTGGCGATGGGCAGACCGAAGCCGCCGCAAACGACATCGCCAAGAAAGTCAAGCAGCACGTAATCAAAGCCCCAGTCGTGGAAGCCAAGCTTTTCCAGCAGTTCGAAGCCGTGAATGATGCCGCGACCTCCACAGCCACGACCCACTTCCGGACCGCCAAGCTCCATGGCGTAGACGCCGTCGCGTTTGAAGCAAACGTCACCAATCTGAACCGCCTCGCCCGCCAGTTTCTTTTTTGACGATGTCTCGATGATGGTCGGGCACGCGCGTCCACCGAATAGCAAACTGGTGGTGTCGCTTTTGGGATCGCAGCCGATGAGCAGCACTTTTTTGCCTTGCTGCGCCATCATGTAGCTGAGGTTGGCAAGCGTGAAGCTCTTGCCGATGCCGCCCTTGCCATAAATCGCGATGATTTGGGTTTCCTTGGTTGCTGCGCCAGTCGGGACTGCATCCGGTACCACGGCCGCTTCCTCACGGAGACGTTCAACGAACTTCAAGGGGCTGATTGCGCCGCTTTGAATGCTTGTGCTCATGCGTTTGCGCTCCAGTCCAAAATCATTTTCAGGCAAAGGGGGTCACCAAAAGCCACGTCGTAGGCCGCACTGGCCCGGCTCGGACTTTGCTGATGGGTGACGAGATCGGTGAGCGACAGGCGGCCGGAGTGGGCGAGTTCGGTCACGGCCAGCAGGTCCGCGCGCTTCCACTCGGCTGCTGCGCGGATTTGCGCTTCCCGCATGAAGGCCGGGGCGTACGAAAAACTCAGTGGCTGGCTGTAGAACCCGGCCAGGACGACCTCGCCACCGGGTGCCAAGCGTCCAATCAAGCTGTCCAGGATCGCCGAGTCGCCGCTGACATCGTAGATGGCCTGGTAGTCCCGGCGCGGATCCTCATGCGGTTGCATGACGGTGTAGCCGAGAGCGCCGTTCATGCGGTGGGGCGATGTTTCCCAAACGGTCGGTGGCGGCGCACCAGCGGCAACAGTCATGCGCGCCAGCAAGCGTCCCATGACGCCGTGGCCGACGATCAAATCGGGGGCATGGACCGGGTCACGCTTGCCCCCGCCGGCAACCGCGTGATAAGCCGTGGCAGCCAAGGCCAACAGCACGGCGTGCTCTTTCAGATCGTCCTGGACGGCTACCGTGCGGGCTTCCGGTACCACCAACTTCGAGGCGGAAGCACCAAAAAGACTGCGGACCTCCTGAAAGCACTTGGCGCCAGGGACAAAGACCCGCTGGCCGATCTTGGAGGTGGTGTCCAGCCCCGCGCGGCAGACCCGTCCGACCGATTCGTAGCCGGGCACCAGCGGGTACCCCATGCCTGGAAACGGCGGCATGCTGCCGTCCCAGAGCAGCCGCTCTGTGCCGGTGCTGATCCCGCTGTACTCGATCTCCACTTCGATGTCGCCTGCGCCGGGCGCGGCCAGATGCAGGGGCTGCACCGACAGGCTCTTGGGATTGTGAAAAACGACGGCGTCTGCTTGCATGGGTGTATATTCACATTGACACTTTTTAATGTCAATAAAAAGTTACAGTATTTGACCGAGGCTAGGGTAAATACTTAGATTTCCGTGCCAACAGGATCCGGGTTTGCATCGGCATCGGGTTGGGCAGGGGTTCGATGTGCGAAAAGCCGGCCTCCGCCAGCATCAGCATCAGTTCCTTGGCGGTTCGCAGGCGGCCCGAGCCCATCGCCAGCAGGTAGAAGTGGAAGTAGGCATCGCCCAGGGGCGCCTCGCCCACTGGTTGGGCCATCGGTTCCGCCAGCAGCAAGGTGCCGCCTTGGGGCAGCGCTGCATAGATTGCCCGCAAGAGGGTCTTGACATGGTGATCGGGATGGTCGTGCGCCACCCGGATCAGGGTCACAAGATCGGCCGTTTGGGGCAGGGCGTCGTGCAGGAAGTCGCCGCCGAACACCTGGGCGCGCTCAGCCAGCCCTTGCTGGTTCAGGTTGGCCTGGGCCAGTGCGGCCACCTGGGGCAGGTCGAACAAATTCAGTTGGAGGTGGGGTGCATGACGGGCCAGTCGGCTGAGGAAGGTCCCTTGGCCACCCCCGACATCGAGGACGCTGCGGTGTTCCTTGAAGGTGTAGGTCGCCAGCACCTCATCGACCACAAAGGGCTGTGAGGCCGACATCAGGTCCGAGTAGCGGCTGACCTTGTCCGCTTGCCAGCGTCGTGCCGATCCCTCGGCTGCGCCTGGCTCGGCGTAGGGCCAATACGCTGCCATCTTGCCTTCGGCCAATTGATCCTTCAGCAAGGCCACAGGGTCCAGCATGTCCTGGTACAAGACCGCGTGGTGTTCGATCATGGCCCGCAGCCCTGGGTGGCCGGCGACCGGCGCGCCAAGTGGACCAAGCCCGTAGCGCCCCTGACCCCGTAACTCCAGCAGGCGCAGCGCGCGCGCTGATTCCAGCAGGCGCTGCAGCGCGGATGCTGGCACCTGGCATTTGAGTGCCAACTCGTCCAGGGTCTGAGGTGATTCGCACACCAATTCAAGGATGCGCAGGCGGACGCAGGCCAACAGCACCTGCGAATAAACAAAGCCGGCCATCAGGTCAAACACCTGCTGCGCCCTGCGTCGGGTGATCCAGCGCGTGATCAGGTGGGATGACGTCCAGCGGTAGACGGCTGGGCTGGTCAGCCAGCGGTCCAGCCAGGCGTCGATCTGATCGCGCCAAGCCGCCCGGCGGGGAGCGGCAACCAAGGGTTCTGCGAGATCCAGTGTCTTCATACTTGGGGGGCTTTTTTCAGACGGTCTGTGCTCAGGCGACCACTGGCTTGGCCGGGCTCGATGCGGTATGCCTGTACCGGTCGCAGGCCGACCGGGGTACCAGCCGCTCGGCTTCCAGCCGCACCAGTTGCCGCATGGCGTCAAACTTGGCGCCCTCCGGCACGGCATTGACCGCGGCCTGCACCAGTGCTTCAAAGTGCTCAATCGCACCCGCCAGGCCCAGATCGATGGCCGCGCTGGGCCGCCCCAATGCCAGGTCCTGCCCAACAGGTTTGCCCAGCAACTGAGGATCGGCCAACACATCACGAATATCGTCAGCCACCTGGTAGGCCTCACCCAGCCAATCGCCCAGCGCGCGCCAGGGTAGGGGATCAGCACCCGCTGCCAGGGCGCCTGCCGCGGTGGCAGCCACAAACAGGGCGCCCGTCTTCGCCCGTTGGTAATCGGACAGCGAGACCTTGGATTCGCATTCCCAGGCCTGGCCAGCGACGATGCCAAACGGCATGCCGACGCCATTGCCAATGGTGTCGAGGAGGGGCGCCAGGCGCAGGGGGGACTTCTGACTGGCCCGTGCCAGCGTCTGGAACGCCAGAACGATCAAGGCATCGCCTGCGAGAACGGCCAGACTTTCGCCAAAGGCGCGGTGTACCGAGGGTTGTCCCCGGCGCGTGTCGGCATCGTCAAAACAGGGCAGGTCGTCATGAACCAGTGAGGCGCAATGCAACAACTCGATTGAAATGGCCGCGGCCATCGCCAGCGAGGGGTCGTCAGGGCCGCAGGCTTGCGCCACAGCCAGGCAAAGTTGCGGTCGGATGCGGGCGCCCGCCGGAAAGACAGCATGCCGGATCGCGGCGGCCAGCCGCGGCGGACAACCACGAACCTCGCCAGCGGCAATCGCAGCCTGCAGCGCGTCCTCAATATGGGCAACGATGTTCATGTCAGGACTCCGGTACAGGGATTGATCGCACCATGTGTCAAAAAAATGGCACATAACTAAGTGTCAACTAATATAGACACATCACAAAACATCGTCAATACAAATTTACACCAATGTCAATTGCCCATCGCAGAAGACACATCACCTGAACCCGTCACGGGTCCCCGACCGGATCCCACCAGGACGCGTGATATAAATGTCTGATGACCAATACGAACTTCGGGCCTGCAACAGCGGTACAGCTGCAAGGCACCGGTGCCTCCACTTGCGCGCGCCCATGTTGGCGCTGAGGGGCATTGGCTGTGTGCGCAATGGCCGAAAAGTGTTTGAGGGCGCGAGTTGCACCGTGGCGCCTGGGCAACTGCTGCGGGTGCAAGGCGCCAACGGGGCAGGCAAGACCAGCCTGTTGCGGGTGGTCTGCGGCCTGCTGGCGCCAACCCGGGGTGAGGCCCTGTGGTGCGGCCAAGACATCGCGTCGCTGCGCGAAGCGCTCGGCCAGCAACTGATTTACCTCGGCCACGCGGCGGCGCTGAAGGACGACCTGACGCCGCTCGAAAACTTGCTGACAGCCCATGCGCTGGGCGGCCAGCGGCTGACGCCGGCCCAGGCGCGACAGGCCTTGGGGCTGGCCGGGCTGCGCGGCCTGGAGGACACCCAGGTGCGCCGCCTGTCGCAGGGGCAACGCCGGCGCAGTGCGCTGGCCCGTCTGGTGCATGGGCAGTATGCGCCGCTCTGGGTTTTGGATGAGCCGTTCACCGCCCTGGATGCCTCGGCGACCCTCTGGCTGGCTAACCTGGTGCGGACCAGGCTGGAGGGCGGTGGCGTGGTCGTACTCACCAGTCACCAGGATGTCGCCATCGGCGACGTGCCCCAAGTGGTGCTTGCGCTGTGATGTCCGACAGCGCAGCTAACGGTGGTTTGGACGCGCGCCCTGTGCCCGGCCTGCTGGCGGCGCTTTACTGTATCTTCGCCAGAGACTTGCGCCTGGCCTTGCGTCGACGCTCCGACACCTTGGCGGCCATGATTTTTTTTGTGCTGGTGGTCAGCCTGTTTCCGCTTGGCGTGGGCCCAGAGCCAGCCCTGTTGCGCACCATGGCCGCCGGTGTGGTCTGGGTCGCTGCCCTGTTGGCCTCGATGCTGTCGCTGGGGCGGTTGTTCGCTGACGACCATCAGGACGGCACGCTGGAGCAATTGCTGCTGAGTGCTCACCCATTGCCGGTCCTGGTGCTGGGCAAGATGGCCGCACATTGGATGGGCTCGGGCCTGCTGCTCGTGCTGATCGCTCCGCTGCTGGCTTTGCAGTTTGATGTGTCGGCCGGTGCCAGCGGCGTGCTTCTGTTGTCCCTGCTGCTGGGCACGCCGGTCCTGAGCTTGATCGGTGCCATCGGCGCCGCCCTCACCGTGGGACTGCGGGGTGCGAGTGTTCTGTTGTCCTTGCTGGTGCTGCCTCTGGCCGTACCGGTTCTGGTGTTTGGTGCCGGCGCCGTCGAGGCCTATGGCACGGGCGTCGGCTATGCCGGCCACCTGTCTCTGCTCGGTGCCCTGCTGGTGTTGGCCCTGGTCGCCGCGCCCATGGTGGTCGCCGCTGCCTTGCGCATTGCACTCGAGTAGCGCTGCGCATGCCCTATGCTCACCGTTTGTTCCTACTTTGGAGATACCTGTCGTGAAGTCTGGTGACGTCAACTGGTTCCGCTTCGCTGCCGCGCCGCGTTTTTATCCCCTGGCGGGCCGCTTGGTGCCATGGTTTTCCGCAGCGGCCGCCATTCTGGCTGCGCTGGGTCTGTACGTGGGTCTCTGGCTCGCGCCCACTGACGCCCAGCAGGGTGACGCCTACCGCATCATTTTTGTCCACGTACCGGCAGCCTGGATGTCCATGATCATTTACCTGGCGATGGCCGCATGGGCCGGGGTGGGATTGGTGTTCAATTCACGCTTGTCCTCCATGATGGCCTGCGCACTGGCGCCCACGGGTGCGCTCATGACTTTTCTGGCCCTGTGGACAGGGGCCCTGTGGGGCAAACCGACTTGGGGTACCTGGTGGGTGTGGGATGCGCGCCTGACGTCCGAACTGCTGCTGCTTTTCCTATACATTGGGTTCATGTCCTTGCATGCGTCAATCGATGACGTGCGCCGGGCTGACCGCGCCGCTGGCTTGCTGGCGCTGGTCGGTGTCGTCAATGTGCCGATCATCTATTTTTCGGTGAAGTGGTGGAACACCCTGCACCAGGGCGCCTCCATCACGTTCACCAAGGCGCCGAGCATGGCCACGCCCATGTTGTTGGGCATGCTGGTCATGGCGCTGGCGTTTTGGGCCTATTGCATCGCGGTGGCCCTGATTCGGGTTCGCGTCCTGATGCTGGAGCGCGAAGGACACACCGAGTGGGCGCGCCGCGCGGTGGGGGTTACATGATGTGGTCTGGCTGGTCGGATTTTTGGGCCATGGGCGGCTACGGCCTCTACGTCTGGGGCTCACTGGGCGTGTGCCTGCTGGCTCTGGTGGTCGAGGTGATGTTGCTTGACCACAGGCGCCGTGCGTTAATTCGGATGATCCGAAACAATGATGCGGCCGATACCCGAGAATTCGAGCCATGAAACCCAGAAGCAAACGTGCGCTGGCGATTGGCTTTGGCTTGGCGGCCCTGGCTGTGGCCAGCGCTTTGGTCCTCAACGCTTTCAATAGCAACCTGGTGTTTTTTTTCAGCCCGTCGCAGGTGCTGGCCAATGAAGCCCCGCGCGAGCGCAGCTTCAGGATCGGCGGGCTGGTCGAGGAGGGCAGCCTGCAGCGTGATGGCCAAGGCCTCACCATTCGATTCGTGGTCACCGATTTGGCGCAGAAAGTCCCGGTCACTTACACCGGCTTGCTGCCTGACCTGTTCAAGGAAGGCAAGGGCGTTGTCGCGCAGGGCAAACTTGGTGCCGACGGCGTGTTCCGAGCCGAACAGGTCTTGGCCAAACACGATGAAAACTACATGCCGCCAGAGGCGGCGGCGGCACTCAAGAAAGCCAAGCCATGATTCCAGAACTCGGTCACCTGGCCATGATCCTTGCCCTGATCATGGCACTGGTGCAAAGCGTCTTGCCACTGCTGGGCGCCCACCGCGGTCATAGTGCCTGGATTGCTTTGGCCCGGCCGGCAGCGCTGGGTCAATTCGTGTTTGTCCTGCTGGCCTACGGCTGCCTGACCTACGCCTTCATCGCCAATGATTTTTCGGTGTTGCTGGCCGTCCAGCACTCCAACTCCACGCTGCCGCTGGTCTACCGCGTGACAGCGGTCTGGGGTAACCATGAAGGCTCGATCCTGCTCTGGTCGCTGATTCTTGCCGGTTGGACGCTTGCGGTGTCGCTCTTTTCGCGCCAGCTCGACGACCGGATGGTGGCCCGCGTGCTGGGCGTGATGGGGCTGATCAGCTGCGGCTTTCTGCTGTTCACCCTGCTCACCTCCAACCCCTTCGAGCGGCTGCTGCCTGCTGCGACTGACGGCCAGGACCTGAACCCGCTGCTGCAAGACCCGGGCATGGTGATTCACCCGCCCATGCTTTACATGGGCTACGTTGGCTTTGTGGTGGCCTTTGCCTTCGCCATTGCGGCCCTGCTGGCGGGCCGTCTCGACGCCGCCTGGGCACGCTGGTCGCGGCCCTGGACCACGGTTGCCTGGTGCTTTTTGACTTTCGGCATCGCACTGGGCAGTTTTTGGGCCTATTACGAACTCGGCTGGGGCGGCTGGTGGTTTTGGGACCCGGTCGAGAACGCGTCGTTCATGCCGTGGCTGGTGGGTACCGCGCTGATCCACTCGCTGGCGGTTACCGAAAAACGCGGCGGCTTCAAGATGTGGACAGCGTTGTTGGCCATTTTGGCATTTTCCCTGTCCCTGCTGGGCACCTTCATCGTGCGTTCCGGCGTATTGAGTTCGGTGCACGCCTTTGCGTCGGACCCGGCGCGTGGTGTTTTCATCCTGGGGTTTCTCGCCTTGGTGGTGGGCTGTTCATTGACGCTGTTCGCCTGGCGCGCGCCCCGGGTTGGCCTGGGGGGCAGTTTTGCCCCGATTTCCCGGGAGTCCATGCTGCTGGCCAACAACGTGCTGCTGGTGGTTGCCGCTGCGGCGGTGCTGCTGGGCACGCTGTACCCGCTGGTGATCGATGCGCTGGGTTTGGGCAAACTTTCGGTTGGCCCACCTTACTTTTCAGCGGTGTTTGTCCCGCTGATGGCTCCAGCCCTGTTCCTGATGGGTGTCGGTCCGCTGGCCCGCTGGCGTGATGCCAGTGCGATGGATTTGACACGCCGACTGCGTTGGGCCGTGGGCGTGAGTGTGGCCAGCGCGCTGATTGCGCCTTGGGTGCTGGGGCACTGGACGCCCATGGTCGGGCTGGGGCTGCTGCTTGCGGCCTGGGTGGCCAGCACGGCCGTGCTCAATCTGCTCACGCGCCTGCGGGAGCATCCGGCCCCGACCTGGCGTAGCCGCTGGGCGGCACAGTCGAGTAGCTACTACGGCATGCTGCTGGCGCACGCGGGTGTCGCCGTGTTCATTGCCGGCGTTACCGTGGTCAGCGGCTTTCAAAGTGAAAATGATGTGCGCATGGAACCCGGCGACAACGCGCAGGTGGGCGGCTACGCCTTCCGTCTGGACACGGTCAAACCGATCGAGGGTCCCAATTACGCGGCAATGCGGGCTACCCTGACCGTGTCGCACGCGGGGCAGCCGGTGGCCACGCTGTACCCGGAGCGCCGCGTCTACAAGGTCAGCCGCATGCCGATGACCGAGGTGGCGATTGATCGGGGGCTGGACCGCGATCTGTATGTGGCGCTGGGTGAGCCCGTGAGCGCGACGGCCTGGAGCGTGCGGCTGCACCACAAGCCCCTGGTGAACTGGATCTGGATCGGTTGCCTGCTCATGGCGCTGGGCGGGCTGCTCGCGGTGACTGATCGACGCTACCGCGCGGGCCGTCGCCCGGGCAGCAAGGTGGGGCTGGCGTGAAACGCTACCTGGTGCCCCTGGTCTGTTTTCTGGTCCTGCTGGGTTTCCTGGCTGCGGGCTTGCGGCTCAAGCCGCGTGAGGTGCCTTCGCCCTTGGTCAACAAACCGGTGCCGGCGTTTCGTTTGCCGACGCTGGCCGACCCGGCGCAGCTGCTCTCGCCGCAGGATTTGCGTGGCAAGGTCTGGATTCTCAATGTCTGGGCCTCCTGGTGCGTTGCCTGCCGTGATGAGCACCCGGTGTTGCTGGACTTTGCCAAGGCCGGCCTGGTGCCGCTCTACGGCCTGAATTACAAGGACAAGCGACCCGACGCGCTGGGCTGGCTGACCAAATTCGGCGACCCGTATCAGCAGTCGCTGTCCGACCTGGACGGCCTGGTGGGCATCGACCTGGGTGTGTACGGTGTACCGGAAACCTTTGTCGTGGACCGGAACGGCGTGATCCGCTACAAGCACATTGGCCCGGTGACGCCTGAAGTGCTGCGCGACACCATCATTCCCCTGATTGGACAACTCGGTGCTTGAACGTTTTTTGTCTGTTGGCCTGCTGGCCCTGCTGATGTCCCTGCCCGTGGCGGCGCGGGAGGCGACGCCCATGGCCAGCGACCCGGTGCTGGAGGCGCGCGTGATGGCCATTGCCGAAGAACTGCGCTGCCTGGTCTGCCAAAACGAGACCATCGCAGCCTCCCATGCCGATCTGGCGGTAGATCTGCGGGCCCAGATCCGCAGCAAACTGTCGCAAGGGCAGACCAGCCAGCAAATCCTGGATTTCATGGTGGAGCGCTACGGCGATTTCGTGCTGTACCGGCCACCCCTCAAGCCCCTGACCCTCTTGCTCTGGGTGGGGCCTTTTGCCCTGCTGCTGCTGGCCGCCGGCGTGTTGGCGCTGAACGTGCGCCGGCTGCGGCGGTCGGCCACCGAGGCGCTCAGCCCCGCTGAGCTGGAGCGGGCTCGACAACTTCTTGATCAAGACGGGCGTCCCCCATGACGATGTTCTGGTTTTTGGCGGTGGCCATGATGGCACTCGCACTGTTGATCGTCCTGCCGGCGCGATTGCGCCCCCGTGCCGATGAGCAACTGCGGATCGGCGGTGGCGCCAGCCAGCCGAATCTGGTGATCCTGCGCGAGCAACTGGTCCAATTGGAAGCGCAGCACAGCGCCGGAGCCTTGGACCCGCAGCAGTATGCGCTGGCGCGTGGCGACATCGAGCGCCGGGTGCTGGACGAGGAGTCGGCGGTGGAGCGGCCAACCCGCGCCGGCCGCGCCCGGACCTCGGCGGTGTGGCTGGGCTTGGGCGTGCCCATACTGGCCCTGGCCCTTTATTTGCGCGTTGGCAGTCCCGACGCGGTTCTGGCCCCTGATCTGGCGGCGATAGAAGGGGGTACCGTGACCCAGGCCCAGATCGAGGCCATGGTCGAGCAACTGGCCCGGCGCCTGGCGCAACCACCTGCCGGCGAGCAGCCCGACCCGCAGGCTTGGGAGATGCTGGCCCGGTCCTACGCCTCGTTGCAGCGTTTTGCCGATGCAGACCGGGCCTACGCCCGGGCCATTGAGTTGGCGCCAAAAAACGCCCAGCTGCTGGCCGACCGGGCTGACGTGCTCGCGATGCTGCAGGGCCAGCGTGCTGATGGCGAGCCCACCCGGCTGATTGAGCAGGCCTTGGCGATCGACCCGAACAACCTGAAGGCCCTGGCGCTTGCCGGGACCGCCGCGCTGGAGCGCAAGGATGCGGCCGCAGCCGTCCGTTACTGGAGCCGGGCACGTGAACTGGCGCCACCCGGCAGCGACTTTGCCGCTGGCCTGGACCGAAGCCTGGAGGTGGCGCGCGCCGGGCTGCCGGCAGCGGCGTCGGTACCGGCAGCGGCTGTAACGGTTGCGGCGGCCTCAGCGTCGGTTCGGGGGGTGGTCAGTCTGGCGCCGGCTTTGGCGGGGCGGGTCGAGCCCGGTGACACGGTCTTCATCTACGCCCGCGCCGCACAGGGGCCGCGCATGCCGTTGGCGATCATCAAACGCAAGGCCAGCGAGTTGCCGATCAGCTTCACCCTCGACGACAGTACGGCGATGGCCGGCGACATGAAACTGTCGGCCACGCCTCAGCTGCTCGTGATGGCTCGGGTGTCACGCTCCGGCCAGGCCATGGCGCAGGCGGGTGATCTGATGGGCCAGCTCGGGCCGGTGTCCCCCGGGGCGACCGGCCTCGCACTCACGATCGACAGCGTTCAGCCCTGAGCCACTGGCAGGTGGGCCAGCACCAGCGGCGCCACCAGATCAGGCCGTTCCTCATGCGCCAGGTGGCCCAGACCGGGCAGTGTGTGCAGGCTGCCTCTGGCCGCAGCGGCCAGCCGGGCCATGACCTGAACCGCCTGAGCCGGTGGCACCGTGCGGTCGCCAGCACCCACCACCAGGCTGAGCGGTGTCTGAAGGCGCGGCAGATCCTGGGCCAGTGCGTCCAGATCCCAATGGGCCATCATGCCCAGCGCGCCGGCCGCGTGGCCCGCGTTGCGCACCAGCCGGCCGTACAGGGCCAGCCCGGTCGGGTCGAGTTGCGAGCCTGTGCTGTCGATCAGTCGCTGCAGCACGCTCGGGTCTCCTGCCTGCCAGGCAAACACCCGCGGCACCAGCGGCGTGGCCGCCATCAATTTGGCCACCGGTGAAAAAAAGCGCCCGGCCAGACCCCCCAAGGGCAGCAGGGCCGCGTTCAGCCCGATCAGGTGCCGTGGCGCAATCAGTTGGTTCAGGCACATGCGCACCGCAATCGCGGCCCCAGCAGAGTGCCCCACCACCAGCGTCGGCCTGGATGCCAGTTGGCCCAGCAGCTTGCCCAGTGCCTCGGCCATCCCGGGCAGCGACAGCGTCTGGCCGCTGATCTCGCCGGTTTGTGCCGCGGTGAAGCCGTGGCCGGGCAGGTCCAGGCTCAGCACCTCGGCATGGCGCGCCAGCCACGGTGCCAGGCCGCGCCAGGAGTGGGTCGATGCGCCGGTGCCATGCAGCAGCAGGATCACCGGCGGTGCGCGCTGCGCCATCGGCGCCTGGCAGGCAAAGCGCTGGACATGCCAGCGCAACCCACCCGCACAGAAGAACTCGCGGGCCTCGCGGTGCGGCCAGTCATGGCCATCCCGCTCCCAGATCAATCGGCCGGCGGCGGTCATGGATGCCCGGGTCCGTTCAGGCACCCAGCGGGCTGGGCGCTGTGGCCGCCCGCACCGCCTGCGACAGCACCTGTGCGCCTGCATAGGGC
>JBEGOC010000091.1:0-15093 GCA_041182225.1 Pseudomonadota bacterium
GCTGGCCTGCGAGTGCGATGCCCGTGGCCGGCTCGGTTTGCAGGACGCGGCCTACCCGCAGCGCCCGCGCTTGCTGGCGGCGCTGGCGGCGGCACAGGGAGTGCCCAGCGCATCGGTGGCCGCCGCCGCGCAGGCGGCGGGTGCCAGCGGCAGCCAGATTGGCGAGGCCGTGTACCAGGCGCGGGTGGCGGCGGTACAGGCTATGCTGTGAGTATGGCCAGTTTGCTGATTGTTGAAGACGACGACTTGTTGCGGGACGCGCTGGGCGCACAGCTGGTGCAGGCCGGCCACGCGGTCACGCCTGCAGCCGACGGCGCGCTGGGGCAGGGCTTGCTGGAGGTGCAGCGCTTTGACGGCGTCATTCTGGACCTTGGGCTGCCCCGGGTCAGCGGCCTGGAACTTTTGCAGTGGATTCGCCTGCGCCACAGTGCGCTGCCGGTGCTGGTGCTGACCGCCCGCGACGGTGTGGATGACCGGGTGCAGGGGCTCAACGCCGGTGCGGACGATTACCTGACCAAGCCCTTCAGCATGGCCGAGCTGCAGGCGCGGCTGGGCGCGCTGCTGCGCCGGGCCCGCTTGCCAGCCTTTGGCGGCTCGCTGGAGCTGCCGGCCGATCAGCACGGACGGCTGCGGGTCGATGCCAGCCAACCGCTGGCCTGGGTGGGTGAGGTGCCGCTGGAACTGACGCAGCGGGAATGGGCGCTGCTGTCACTGCTGGTGACCCATGCCGGTCAGGTGGTCAGCCGCGAGGCGGTGCTGGCGGCCTGGCAGACCGAGTCTGGCGATGCCGGCAGCAGTGCGGGCGGCCTGGCCTCCAACGCGCTGGAGGTCTACATCCACCGTTTGCGGCGCAAGCTGGAGGATTCGGGGCTGAACATCCGCAATGTGCGCGGCCTGGGCTACCTGCTGGAGCAAACCCGCACATGACCCCGCCGGGTGCCGTCCAGGGCCTGTCACTGCAGCGTCAGCTGTTGCTGTGGCTGCTGTTGCCGCAGCTGGTGCTGTGGCTGGTGGGGGGGCTACTGGCCTACCGCATCGCCCTGAGTTATGCCGAAAAAGGCATTGACCAGTCGCTGACTCAGTCGGTGCTGTCGCTGGCGCGCCAGGTCAAGCCCGTGGGCTCGGGCTTGCTGATTGATTTTCCGCGAGCGGCGCAGGACATCATCGAGCAGGACCCGAAGGACCGGGTCAGTTACACCGTGTCCTCGCCGCCGGGCAAGTTTTTGCTGGGCAACGGCATGCTGCCCGGCCCGGCTGACCAGGCCGAGCCGGCCAGCGGCGTGCCGCGCCTGTACAACGCCATGGTGGACGGCAAGCCGATGCGCGTGGCCCTGCTGGACCTGGACTACGGCGACTCGCTGGCGCCGCAACGCATGCGGGTGCAGGTGGCCAAAAGTCTGGCGGTGCAGCAGCGCATCACGGCCGAACTGGTGGCCGACATGCTGGTGCCGCTGCTGCTGTTGGGCGCCGTGCTGAGCGTGCTGGTGTACGGTGGCATCGTGCGCGGCCTGCGGCCCCTCAAGCGGCTGCAGGCCCAGCTCGGTGACCGGCGGGAGCAAAGCCTGGCCGCGCTGCGGCCGATCGAGATGACGCAGGCGCCGCAAGAGGTGCACGCGCTGGCGGGCGCCGTGAACCAGCTGCTGTCGGCGGTGCGGCGCAGCCTGGGCCAGGAAAAGCGATTTCTCAATGACGCGGCCCACCAGCTGCGCACGCCGCTGGCCGGGCTGATCAGCCAGACCGAGCTGGCGCTGGCCGAGACCGATCCCCTGGCCCTGCACGAGCGGCTGGGCAAGGTGCTGGCCGGTGCCCAGCGCAGTGCCCACCTGGTGCAGCAACTGCTGTCTCTGGCGCGCAATGAGGCTGAGGTACGGCTGCAGGCGCTTGACCTGGCGGCTTTGGCGCGCGAGGTGGCCCGCGACTGGACGCCTCGCGCGTTGGCCGCCGGGGTGGACCTGGGCTACGAGGGGGCGGCGGACCTGTCGATCCAGGGCGAGCCCCTGCTGCTGCGGGAGGCGCTGAACAACCTGCTCGACAATGCGCTGAACTACGCTGGCACCGGTGCGGTGGTCACGGTGCGGGTGGCGCGCCAGGGCGCTGCGGGCTTGCTGGAGGTGGAAGATAACGGCCCCGGCCTGGCTCCGGCCGATCTGGCCCATGTGTTTGAGCGCTTTTGGCGCGCCAGTGAACGCCCGGGTGGCTGCGGGCTCGGGCTGGCGATCGTGGCGGCCATTGCCCAGCGTCACGGCGGCGCGGCCGAGGCCGTGCCGACACAGTCCGCCGGCCTGTGCATCCGGCTGACGCTGCCGGTGGCAGATGCGCCCGAGGACACTTTATGATAGCGCTGCTGCCCGTTCACCGCCTGCGGCCGGATGGGCTAACCGCAGGGACCGCCATGAAACCAGACCCATCTGAGGCTTCAGACGTCATCGTTGCGCCCACCGCGCCGGGGGCGTTCACCGCCCTTGAGGGCGAGGTTGCCAACCCCTGGCGGCTGGCGCTGGAGAGTTCGGGTGCCGGGGTGTGGGACTGGAATCTGGTGACCGGTGATCAAACCCACTCGCTGCGCTGGAAGGAAATGCTGGGTTACGCCGACCATGAAATCGGCCCCGGTGAGCACGAGTTTTTCTCGCGTTTGCACCCCGACGATCTGCCCCAGGTGCAGGCCGCCAGTGCGGCCTACCTGGACGGCCGCGCCAGTGACTACACCCTGGATGTGCGCATGCGGCACAAGGATGGCCAGTGGGTCTGGATCCTGGTGCACGGCATGGTGGTCAACCGCGATGCGCAAGGCAAGCCCGTGCGCCTGATCGGCACCCACACCGACATCACCCAGCGCAAACTGACCGAAGAGCGCCTGCGCGCCCTGAACCAGGAACTGGCGGACAAGACCCGGCGCCTGCAGGACATGCAGGCCATGAGCCGCATCGGCGGCTGGGAGCTGGATCTTGTCAACGGCAGCTTGGTCTGGACCGACGAGATGTACCGCATCATGGAGACCACCCCGCAGGCCTATCAGCCGGTGGTGGGCTCCGCCCGCGGCTTCATGGCACCAGCCTCGCACGCTCGCTTGATGGCGGCGATTGCACAGGCCAGGCCGGATGACCCGCCACTGGACATGGAGCTGGAATTGATCACGGCCAAGGGTCGCACGGTGTGGGTGCAGACGGTGTTGACGCTGGTTTGGGCCGAGGGGAAGCAGGTCAAGCGCCTGGCCATGGTGCAGGACATCACTGAGCGGCGTAATGCCGCCAATGCGATCTGGCAACAGGCCCATTTTGACCCGCTGACCGGTTTGCCCAACCGGCGCATGTTGCGTGACCGGTTGGAGCAGGAGATCCGCAAGAGCCGGCGTGACCACCAGCAACTGGCCATTCTGTTCATTGACCTGGACCATTTCAAGGAGGTCAATGACACCCTGGGCCACGATTACGGTGACCTGCTGCTGGTGGAGGCTGCCCGGCGCATCCGGGCCGGCGTGCGCGAAACCGACACCGTGGCCCGCATGGGCGGTGATGAATTCACCGTGCTGCTGACCGAGCTCGGCAGCACCAGCCAGCTAGAAGGGGTGTTGCAAAAGCTGCTCGATGCGCTGGCGGCGGTGTTCCAGCTGCGCGAGGAGCAGGTGTTTGTCTCGGGCAGCGTGGGCGTGACCATTTACCCGGCGGACGGCACCGACATCGAAAACCTGTACAAGAACGCCGACCAGGCCATGTATGCGGCCAAGACAGCCGGCCGCAACCGGTTCAGTTTCTTTACCCCGGCCCTGCAGGAAGCGGTGCAGACCCGGGTGCGGCTGGTGGCCGACCTCCGCATTGCCTTGGCCGAAGGCCAGTTCCGGGTCGAGTACCAGCCCATCGTCGATCTCGCCACCGGCGGGGTGCGCAAGGCCGAAGCCCTGCTGCGCTGGCAACACCCGACGCGCGGCCTGATGAGCCCGGCTGACTTCATTCCAGCCGCAGAGGCCAGCGGCCTGATCACCGGCTTGGGGGAGTGGATTTTTCGGGAGGCGGTGGCGCAGGTGGCGCACTGGCGGACCTCCCTGCACCCTCAGTTCCAGATCAGCGTGAACAAGTCGCCGGTGCAGTTCCAGCACCAACCCGCCGGTGGTGAATCCTGGATCGAGCAGCTCACCGCCAAGGGCTTGCCCGGCGACAGCATCGTGGCGGAAATCACCGAGGGCTTGTTGCTGGGTACCAGTGTCAGTGTGACCGACCGGCTGCACACGCTGCGGGCGGGGGGGGTGCAGGTGTCGCTCGATGACTTTGGCACGGGCTACTCGTCGCTGTCATACCTGCACAAGTTCGAGATCGACTTTGTCAAGATCGACAAGGCGTTTGTCGCCAATCTCAGCCCCTCGTCCACCGACCTGGCCCTGTGCAAGGCCATCATCGTGATGGCGCATGAGCTGGGTATGAAGGTGGTGGCCGAGGGGGTGGAGACCGCGCAGCAGCGCGATCTGCTGCGCGACGCCGGCTGCGATTTCGGTCAGGGCTACCTGTTTGCTGCGCCCATGCCGGCGGCCGAATTCGAGGCTTTTTGTTGCGCGCGCAGCGTTGAGTTCACGCCTTTGCCGGTGGGCTGACCGGGGCAATGCCGGCAGCCGTGAAGCGGCGTGCGCCCTCCTGACGCAGGCTCTGGGTCGCGATCTCACTGACCATATCGGCGGTGACGGCGGACAGGGTCCAGCCCAGGTGGCCGTGCCCGGTGTTGTAGAACACGTTGGCGGCGCGGCCGCGTCCCACCCGCGGCATCATGTCGGGCATCATCGGGCGCAGGCCGGCCCAGGGCACCACCTGGCGCGTGTCCACCCCGGGGAAGCACTGCTGCACCCAGCGCACCAGCGGTGCGATGCGGTCGGCCCGGATGTCTTTGTTGACGCCGTTGAACTCGGCCGTGCCGGCCACCCGGAAACGGTCCGCGCCCAGCCGGCTGGTCACCAGTTTGGTCTCGTCATCCAGCAGGCTCACGGTGGGCGCGGCGGCCTGGCTCTGTGCATCGGGCAGGTTGACGGTGATCGAATAGCCCTTGACCGGGTAGACGTTGACCCGGTCGCCGAGCTGGCGCGCCAGCGCGCGGCTGCCGACGCCGGCGCACACCACCAGCGCGTCAAAGTCGAAGCGTTGGTCCAACCCGTCCTCGCGGGTGTGCACCTGGGCGCTGCGGCCGTCCGCGTGGACTGAGGCCACCTCGCGACCGAACACCAGGCGCACGCCCAGCCGTTCGCAGGCGCGGGCCAGGCCCTGGGTGAATTTGTGGATGTCGCCGGTGGCGTCGCTCTCGGTGTAGTAGCCACCGAAGTAGCGGCCGGCCAGCGTGGGCTCGATCGCGCGCATCTCCTCAGGCGAGACGGCGCGCCGCTGCAGACCGCCTTGGGCCAGCAGGGCCGAGACCCGGCCTGCGTGCTCAAACCCCTGGCGGTCCCGGTAGATGTGCAGGATGCCGCGCTGCTTCAGGTCGAAAGCGATGCCCTCGGTGTTCGCCCAGTCGAACAGGAAGTCCCGCGCGCGGATGGCCAGCCGGGCCGTGGCGACGGTGTTGCGCTCGTAGTTGGGCATGTTGGCCATGAACTCGGCGAACCATGACAGCTTGTGCCAGCTGGGCTTGGGGTTGACCAGCAGCGGGGCGTCGCTCTTGAGCATCCACTTCAGGCCCTTGAGCAGGGTGGACGGGTGCGTCCACACCTCGGCGTTGGAGGCCGAGAGCTGCCCGCCGTTGGCGAACGAGGTCTCCATCGCGGTGTAGCGCTGGCGCTCGAAGAGGGTGACCTTGTGGCCGCGCCGGGCCAATGCGTAAGCGGTGGTGACGCCGGTGATGCCGCCGCCGATGATGCCGATGTGTGTCATGGTGATCCCGATGTGTCAGGGTTGGGGCGGCAGGCCGCCGGGTGGCAGAAAAGTCTGGACCAGCCGCGTCCAGAACGCGGCTGCCGGTTCGATCAGGGCGTCATTGAAGTCGTAGCCCGGGTTGTGCACCATGCAGGCGCCGGCCGAGCCCGGGCCACCGTTGCCCACCAGAAAGTAGCAGCCGGGCACCCGCTCCAGCATGAAGGCAAAGTCTTCGCTGGCGGTCAGCGCGGCGCCATTGCGGGTCACGCGCTCGGGCCCAAACAATTGGGTGGCCACGCGCGCCGCCAGCTCGGTCTGCTGCGCGTCATTGACCAGCACCGCGTAGCCGTCGCGCCAGTCAACCTCGGCCCGCACGCCGAAGCTGGCCGCCTGCTGGGTGGCCAGGGCCTCGATGCGCTGGCGCAGCAGCTGGCGCACGCCGGGGTCGAGCGCACGCACGCTCAGTTCCAGCCGGGCCTGCGCCGGAATCACATTGTTGGCCTGGCCGGCGTGCAGCGCGCCCACGGTGACCACGGCCGATTGCAGCGGGTCGACATTGCGCGAGACCACGGTTTGCAGCGCCATCACGAGGGCTGCCGCGGCCACCACGGTGTCGCTGGCCTTGTGCGGCATGGCGCCATGCCCGCCGACGCCGTGCAGGGTGATGCTGACATCGTCGCTGGAGGCCATGGCCGGGCCGCTGCGGAACACAAAGTGCCCAGCGGCAATCCCCGGCATGTTGTGCAGGGCGAAGATGGCGTCGCAGGGGTGCTGCTCAAACAGGCCGTCGGCCATCATGCGCAGCGCGCCCCCGGCACCTTCTTCTGCCGGTTGGAAGATCAGGTGCACGGTGCCGTCGAAGCTGGCGTCCTGGGCCAGGGCGCGGGCCGCTGCCAGCAGGCTGGCGGTGTGGCCGTCGTGGCCGCAGGCGTGCATGCGCCCGGCCACCTGGCTGGCCCAGGGCTGGCTGCCGGCTTCCTGAATCGGCAGGGCATCCATGTCGGCGCGCAGGCCGATCGAGCGGGAGCTGTTGCCGCGCTGCAAGGTGCCCACCACGCCGGTCTTGCCCAGGCCACGCGTCACCCGATAGCCCCAGCCTGCCAGCTTGGCGGCCACCAGCTCGGCCGTGGCGTGCTCTTCGAAGGCCAGCTCGGGCTGCGCGTGCAGGGCGCGGCGCAGATGGACGAATTCGCCGATGGCGGTGCCCAGCGCGTGGCCGAGGTAACTGTCTGGCATGGTCTGGCTCCGGATGGCGGCAGCGATGGGGTAACCGTTGGCGTGGTTTACTGTGGCTGCAGGTTCATGGCCTTGGCAATGCCACGGTAGCGCGCCGTGTTGTCGGCATAGACCTTGGTCATGGCCGCCAACGACTGCGGCCGTGGCACCACCATGGCCTGGGCTTCCAGTGCGCTGCGGATGGCGGGGTCATTGGCCACCTCGCTCAGCGCCTTGTGCAGGGCCTGCACCACGGCTTCGGGCGTGTCCTTGTGCACGAAGTAGCCCGACCAGATGTCAAACACAAAGCCCTTGAGCGCGGCGCTTTCGTTGAGCGTGGGCGCCTTTTTGATCATGTCCTGGCGCTCCAGCGACAGTGCCGCCACCACCTTGAGCTTGCCCTCCTCGGCCAGTTGCACCGGGCCACGGCCGTACGGCGTCATGAAGATGTCGACTTCACCGGCCATCAGGTCCTGCTGCGCCGGTGCCGCGCCCTTGTAGGGCACGTGTGTCATGGGCAGGCTGGTCAGCTTGGACATGTGTTCGCCGAGCAGGTGGTACAAGGAGCCCGGGCCGACGCTGGCGTAGGTCAGCGGCTTGCCGGCGGCGGCGGCCTTCTTCGCGTAGGCCACCAGTTCGTCGCCGTTGCTGGCGGGCAGGTCCTTACGGGCAAACATGGCCATGGGGTTGATGGAGATCATCTGCACCAGGCGGAAGTCTTCGCTCTTGTACTTGATGGCGGCGTTGGACAGGGGGGCCAGGATCAGCTCATTGGGCGAGCCCTGGAAAATCAGGTAGCCGTCGGCCGGCGCGTTGAGTACCTTTTGCGCCGCGATGCCGCCGCTGGCGCCGCCCAGGTTTTCCACGATCACCGGCTGCCCCAGTTGTTTGGCCAGTGCGTTGTTGATGGTGCGGGCGGTCACGTCGGACAGGCCGCCGGGTGGGTAGGGCACCATCAGCGTCACGGGTTTGGTAGGGAAGGCCTGGGCCAGGGCTGAGCCGGCCAGCACCAGCCCGGCGAGCAGGGCGCTGGCGCGCGAGAGGGTGGATTGCATCGTGGTTTTTTTCATGGTGTCTCCTCGGGGGTGGGGTTGAACAGGGTGTACGGCGAGTCTCAGGTAGAGCGAATCGTAGAACCCGGTTTTATGAATGTCTAATGCATTGTTGTGCATGAATCAATGATTTAAAATTATCATTATCATGACCCTGGTCCAGCTCAAGCACTTCATTGCCCTGGCGCGCAGCGGCAGCTTTGTCAAAGCCGCAGCCGCGGTGCATCTGACGCAACCTGCGCTGAGCCGCAGTATCCAGGCCCTGGAAGAGGAGCTGGGGCAATTGCTGTTTGACCGGGTGGGTCGGCGGATTGAACTCACCACCTTTGGCGCCGAAACCTTGCGGCGGGCCCAGCTGCTGGTGGAGGATGCCAATGACCTCAAGCAAAGCGGCCGCCCGAGCGCCTTGGGCGATGGCGGGCGCATCCGGCTGGGCCTAAGCTCGGGCCCGGGGGCGCTGTTCACCGTGCCCTTGCTGACCCATGTCGCCCGCCATTTCCCGCGGCTGCACGTGGAGGTGTCCCGTGCCAATACCGACCTGCTGGTACGCCAGTTGCGCGAACGGGCGCTGGATGCGCTGATCGTCGACGTGCGCTCACTCAAACCCGCGCCGGACCTGCATGTGGCGCAGCTGGTGGAGACCGAGGGTGCCTTTCTGTGCCGAGCCGGGCACCCGCTGGCCGCCCTTGCCCGGGTCACGGCGCAGCAGCTGCTGGCCTACCCGGTGGCCTCAACCCCGCTCAGTGACGAGCTGGCGCGTATTTTGGTGGAACGCTACGGCGAGCACGCCCACCCGCAGCAGATGGTGACCCTGCTCAGTGACGAAATCTCGCACCTGGTGGCGCTGGCCCAGGACAGTGACGCCGTGGTGCTGGCCATCCGCGCTGCCGCACCGCAGCTGGTGGCGCTGCCACTGACCCCGCCCCTCAATGCGCGCGCCCGGTTTGGCCTGGTGACGCTGGCCGGACGAGCGCAGCCGCCCTTTCTGCCCGAAATCGGCCGCCTGATGGACCGCGTGTTTGCTGGCCCAGACCACTGAGCGACGGTCTGGTCTGTAGCCTCAGGCCGCCAGCCGCCGCCCGCTCCCGGTATCAAACCAGTTGGCGTGGCCTGCGCTCACCGTGAGGCCGATGGTTTCGCCCACCCGCACCGGGGTTTGTGGCGCCACCCGCACCGTGACCGGGCCGCTGGCGGTCTGGACCACCACAAAGGTGTCGGCGCCGGTGGGCTCCACCAGCAGCACCTGGCCGCGCCAGGGGGCATCGGCCTGCAGTTGCAGGTGCTCGGGCCGAAGCCCCAATGTGGCCTGGGCGGTGGCCGGGCAGGGCAGTGCCAGTTGCCCGCCTTCAAAGGAAAAAAGGCCACCAGCCCCCGTGGTGATTGGGGTTCCAGCTATGAAATTCATAGTAGGCGAGCCGATGAAGCCGGCCACGTAGGTGTTGGCTGGGCGGCTGTAGATGTCGTCCGGCGTGCCGATTTGCTGCAGCACGCCATCTTTCATGACGGCAATCCGGCTGCCCAGGGTCATGGCCTCGATCTGGTCGTGGGTGACATAGACGCTGGTGATGCCGCTGAGCTGGTGCAAGCGCTTGATCTCGGCGCGCATCTCCACCCGCAGCTTGGCGTCCAGGTTGGACAGCGGCTCGTCAAACAAGAACAGCTGCGGGTCGCGCGCCAAGGCCCGCCCCATGGCCACCCGCTGGCGCTGGCCCCCGGAGAGCTGGGCCGGCCGGCGGTCCAGCAGGTGCTCGATCTGCAGCATGGCAGCCACTTCGGCGATGCGCTTGTCGCGCGCGGCCTTGGGCACCTTGCGCATTTCCAAGGCAAAGCCGATGTTGTCGGCCACGCTCATGGTGGGGTAGAGCGCATAGCTCTGGAACACCATGGCAATGTCGCGCTGCGCGGGGGCCACGCCCACCACATTGCGTCCGGCGATGCGCAGCTCGCCCTCGCTGGGCTCTTCCAGTCCGGCAATGATGTTGAGCAGGGTCGATTTGCCGCAGCCCGAGGGCCCGACCAGAATCAGGAACTCGCCCGGCGCCACGTCGATGTCGATGCGCTTGAGCACCTCCACCGCGCGCTCACCCTTGCCAAACACCTTGCGGATGCCCGCGATCTGCAATGCTGCTGCCATCTTGACTATCCTTTCACGGCGCCGGCCGTGAGCCCTCTGACGAAATACTTGCCGGCCAGCACATAGACCAGCATGGTCGGCAGGCCGGCGATCACGGCCGCGGCCATGTCGACGTTGTAGCTTTTGACGCTGCTCGAGGTGTTGGCCATGTTGTTCAGGCCGACCGTGATCGGCTTGCTGTCGGCGCCGCTGAAGGCCACGCCGAACAGGAAGTCGTTCCAGATGTTGGTGAACTGCCAGATCAGCGTCACCATCAGGATCGGGGTCGACATCGGCAGCACGATGCGCCAGAAGATGCGCCAGAACCCGGCGCCGTCGATGCGCGCCGCGTTCACCAACTCTTTGGGAATGGCGGTGTAGTAATTGCGAAAAAACAGCGTGGTGCCGGCCAGGCCGGCCAGGCAGTGCACCAGCACCAGCCCGCCGAGTGAGCTGGACAGCCCGAGGTAACCCAGCACCTGGCTCATGGGCAGCAGCACCACCTGAAAGGGCATGAACACGCCAAACAGCATGAAGCCGAACAGCAGCTCGCTGCCGCGAAACTTCCACAGGCTCAGCACATAACCGTTGATGGCGCCCCAGGCGGTGGAGATCAGCACCGCCGGCACCGCCATGAGCACCGAATTCCAGAAGTAGGGCCGCAGGCCCCGGCAGTCCACGCCGGTGCAGGCGGTGGACCAGGCCAGTTCCCAGGCCTCAAAGTTGAGCGAGGTGGGCAGGCTGAGCAGGTTGCCCGCGCGGATTTGCGCCGCGTCCTTGAACGAGGTGGCCAGCATCACATACAGCGGCGCCAGGAAAAAGCAGGCCGCCAGCAGCAGCAGCGCGTACAGCAGAAGCCGGGGCATGTGTTTAGCGGTCATGGGGTTTGGCGCGCAGTTCGCTGTACAGGTAAGGCACCACAATCGCGGCCACGGTGGCCAGCATCATGGTGGCGCTGGCCGCCCCCAGCCCGATCTGGC
Organism: Pseudomonadota bacterium; assembly: GCA_041182225.1. GTDB lineage: Bacteria > Pseudomonadota > Gammaproteobacteria > Burkholderiales > Burkholderiaceae_C > Rhodoferax. The sequence continues at coordinate 11,186 of JBEGOC010000091.1, forward strand.
CGCGGTTGAAGCTCATCACAAACATGAAGGTGGCCGGCACATCGGTGGCAAAGCCGGGGCCGCCGGCGGTCAGGGCCATCACCAGGTCAAAGCTCTTGATCGAGAGGTGCGCCAGCACCAGGATGGTGGAGAACACCACCGGCCGAAGGATCGGCAAAATGATGCGCCAGTAAATGCGCGGCAGCGAGGCGCCGTCGATTTCTGCGGCCTTGATGATGCTGTCGTCAATGCCGCGCAGGCCCGCCAGAAACAGCGCCATGGCAAAACCGGCCGACTGCCAGATGCCGGCAATCACAATGCAATAAATGGCGGTGTCGCTTTGCACCAACCAGTCGAACTTAAAGCTGGCCCAGCCCAGGTCGTGCATCAGCTTTTCCAGCCCGAGGCTGGGGTTCAAAATCCATTTCCAGGCGGTGCCGGTGACGATGAAGGACAGCGCCATCGGGTACAGGTAGATGGTGCGCAGCACCCCTTCGGCCCGCACCTTCTGGTCCAGCACGATGGCCAGCAGCAGGCCCAGCAGCAACGAGCCGCCCACGTAGAGCCCGCTGAAAATACCCAGGTTTTTCAGCGCCACCCACCAGCGGTCCATCTCCCACAGCCGGCTGTACTGCTCCAGCCCCACGAACTCGTCGTAATTGGGTAGCATGCGCGAACCCGTGACCGACAACACCCCGTTCCAGACCATGAAGCCGTAGATGAACGCAAAGCCCAGCACAAAGCCGGGCGCGACCACCAGTTTTGGAATCAGGGTTTCCAGGGATTTCATCGTTGGCTTGGCAAGCTGCATGCAGGTTAGAAGGCATGGATCCCCGGTCAAGCCGGGGATGACGAGTCTGTCATTCCCGCGCCTTACCCGTTATTCCCGCGCCCTAACCGTCATTCCCGCACACGCGGGAATCCATGCCTTCATGATTCTCATACAAGCCGGGGATAACGGCAGGGCGACAGACCTTACTTGGTGGCAGCCGCCTTGGCGATGTTCTTCATGCCGTCGGCGACCGTGATCTTGTCGTCGTTCCAGAATTGGCTGACGGCGTCCTTGATCGCGCCTTCAGCTGCCGGCTTGATCGCCATGCCGTGGGCCACCGAGGGCACCAGACCGCCGGTCTTGGCGGTGTCGACAAAGTCCTTGCTGGAGGTCTTGGCGCAGTCGTCAAACTTGGCCATGCTCATGTTCAGGCGCACCGGGATCGAGCCCTTGTTCAGGTTGAACACCTCCTGGAACTCGGTGCCCATGATGGATGCAGCCAAGTCGCCCTGGGCTTTTTGCGCGCCGGCGTCTTTGAGCTTGAACATGGCAAACGAGTCGACATTGAAGGTGTAAGCGTTGGCGGTGCCGGGTGCGGCGGCGCACAGGAAGTCTTTGCCTGGTGCCTTGCCGGCGGCCAGGAACTCGCCCTTGGCCCAGTCACCCATGAACTGGAAGGCGGCTTTCTCTTGCATCACCATGGCGGTGGCCAGGTTCCAGTCGCGGCCAGGGGCGGCGGCGTCGGTGTAGCTCTTGACCTTGCGGAAGGTCTCCAGCGATTTCTTCATGGTGTCGCTGCCCAGCGCCTTGGCGTCGAGCTTGACCAGCGCGTCGTTGTAAAACTTGGCACCACCCACCCCCAGCACCACCGACTCGAAGGTGGTGAAATCCTGCCAGTTCTGACCGCCATGGGCGACCGGGATCAAGCCCGCGGCCTTGACCTTGTCTGCAGCGGCAAAAAACTCGTCCCAGGTTTTGGGCATGCCGGCCACACCGGCTTTTTTCAGCACGGCGGCGTTGGCCCACATCCAGTTGACGCGGTGCACATTGACGGGGGCAGCCACGTAGTTACCCTTGTACTTCATCACATCGGCCACGACCTTGGGCAGCAGGCTGTCCCACTTTTCGGCCTTGGCGGTGGCGTCCAGGTTGGCGAGCACGCCTTCAGCCGCCCATTCTTGGATGGCCGGGCCCTTGATCTGGGCTGCAGCCGGCGGGTTGCCCGAGACCACCCGGCTTTTCAGCACGGTGGCGGCGTTGTCGCCGCCGCCGCCGGCCACGGCGAAGTCTTTCCAGACATGGCCCTTGGCCTGCATGATTTTTTTCAGTTCGGCCACGGATTTGGCTTCGCCACCCGAGGTCCAGTAGTGCAGCACTTCGACTTCGCCGGCTTGCACTGCGGCAGCTGTGACCACCATTGCCACCGCAGCGGCCAGTTGGGATACCTTGAACATGTTGTCTCCTGAAGTGGGCTCCGGCGGCGCGACAGGCCTGGGATGGAGCAGGGTTGCTTCGCGCAGTCACCCACCGCACGAATTATTTAATTTTTCATTAATTAATGTGGTGAGACTATTAGGGCTAACCCTAGTAGTTCGTCGTCCCCGACCCTCTCCGTCATCCCCGACCTGATCGGGGATCCATGACTTCCTGGATTCCCGCTTTCGCGGGAACGACGGGGCGGCGCGGGAATGACAGGGTGGTGCGGGAATGACGGCTAGGCCACCATGCCAGCGCCGCATGGCTCAGGCCACCAGCGCCAGTGCTCCAAAGTCACCCACGCGCTCGCCCAGGCCGGCCGGCAAGATGGTGCAACCGTCGGTCAGCGCCGGCAGCTTGCCCGCGACCTCGGCACGCAGTTTGGGCAGCAACCGGTCGCGGTGGTGCCAGAACACGCTGCCGCCGATGCTGATGCGCTGAAGATCGAGCGTCGCGATCAGGTTGTAGAGGGTGCGGCCCATGACCCGGCATAAGTCATCTATCAGGGCTCCGGCCCTTGTGTCACCTGTCTCGGCTGCTATGAAAAGTGAACCGGCGTCGGGGTAGCCCAGGGTGCTGAAGCGGCGGCCGATGGCGTTGCCGCCCACCAGGCCCTCGACGTCACCCACATTGCCGCAGCCGCACAGGGCGTCCAGGTTGTCGCTGACGAAGCTGTGGCCGGCGTGGCCGGCATTGCCGTTTTTGCCGCGCAGCACGTGCCCATCGACACACAGGCCCATGCCGATGCCGGTGCTCCAGGTCAGGTAGGCGCAGTGGTCCAGCGGCCGGCCGTCTTGCTGCAGCGCGCCCCAGCGGCGCTCGGCCTCCAGCGCGGCAATGCCGTCGTTTTCGACCCGAACACGGGCAAAGTGCTGGCGCAGCGGTGCCTCCAGCCGGGCGCTGGTCCAGGTGTTGGGCAGGCCGCGCGCCGGCCCGGCCAGACCGCCGCAGATGTTGGGTGCCGCCAGTTCGATCAGACCCTGCTGCATGATGAACGGGCCACAGGAGGCCACGCCCACGGCCTCGATGTCCGCCATGGCCACACCGCTGGCACTGCAACTTTGGCCGATCAGCCGCAGAATTTGCGCCGCCAGCGCGCCCTCGTCACCGGTGCGGGCGGTCGGCTCGATCACACGGCCGTGCACACCTGCCGTGTCTGCGACGCTGACCGCCACCTTGGTGCCACCTATGTCCACGCAGGCCACCGGGCGCGCACCGGGGGCTAATCGAAACGCATCCACTGAAAAATCAGGGTTCATCCGCAGTACTCCTTGAATGGATGGGCCTGCGCGGCTCAGGCGCGGCCGTACATGTCTTGCAGCCGCACGATGTCGTCTTCGCCCAGATAAGCGCCAAATTGCACTTCGATGATTTCCAGCGGCCCGGGGCCTGGGTTGGCCAGTCGGTGCACTTCGCCCAGCGCAATGTCGATGTGCTGCCCCGGCAGCAGATCCAGCACCCGTTCGCCCACGGTCACCCGGCCAGCGCCGACGACGCCCACCCAGTGTTCGGCGCGCTGATGGTGTTTTTGCAGGCTCAGCTGCTGGCCCGGCGCCACGCCGATGCGTTTGACCTTGTAGCCTGGCGCCTCGGTCAGGGTCTCGTACCAGCCCCAGGGCCGCAGCGTGCGCTCGAAGGCGGGCAGGGGATTGGCAGGGGAGGTCTCTGCGGGGGGCAGTGG
>JBEGOC010000092.1:0-6096 GCA_041182225.1 Pseudomonadota bacterium
ACCCTGGTGGGCGCCACCCGGCGCGAGATCAACCTGTACCTGAACCCACAGGCGCTGGAGAGCTTTGGCATTTCGCCCGACCAGGTGGTGACGGCCGTGCGCAACGAGAACCAGGACCTGCCGCTGGGCGCGATCCGCTCGTTGGAGCAGGAGCGGGTGATCCAGATCGCAGGGCGCTTGCAGCGGCCCGAGGACTTCGGCCGCATCATCGTGGCGCGTAAGGGCGGCGCCCCGGTGCGGCTGGAGCAGCTGGCCCGCGTCAGTGATGACGCGCAGGAGGCCGAGAGCCTGGCGCTGTACAACGGCCAGCGCACGCTGCTGCTCAATGTGCAGAAATCGCAGGACGAAAACACCATCGCCGTGGTCGATGGCCTGGTCAAGACCATGGCCGCCATGAAAGACCAGTTGCCGCCCGGCGTGCGGCTGGAGCAGATCACCGACGGCTCGCGCCAGATCCGGGTCTCGGTGGACAACGTGCGCCGCACCCTGATCGAGGGCGCGTTGCTGACGGTGCTGATCGTTTTCCTGTTCCTGAACTCCTGGCGCTCTACCGTGATCACCGGGCTGACCCTGCCGATCGCGCTGATCGGCTCCTTCTTGTTCATGTACATGGCCGGCTTCACCATCAACATGATCACGCTGATGGCGCTGAGCCTGTGCGTGGGCCTGCTGATTGACGACGCCATTGTGGTGCGCGAGAACATCGTGCGCCATGTGCAGATGGGCAAGAACGCCTACCAGGCCTCGCTCGACGGCACGCAAGAGATTGGGCTGGCGGTGCTGGCCACCACGCTGTCCATCGTGGCGGTGTTTTTGCCGATCGGCTTCATGGGCGGCATCATCGGCAAGTTTTTCCATGAGTTCGGCATCACCATCGTGGCCGCGGTGCTGATCTCGATGTTTGTCAGCTTCACGCTCGACCCCATGCTGTCCAGCATCTGGCACGACCCGAGCATCGAGGCCCATGGTGCCGCCGCCGGGGCCACACCGCACCGCCGCAGCCTGTACGACAAGACCATCGGCCGTGTCACCGGCTGGTTCGACCGCGCCACCGAAGGCCTGGCCGAGGCCTACCAGGGCGTGCTGCGGCGGGCACTGGCGCACAAACTCCTGACGCTGGCGATGGCGCTGGGCATTTTTGTGGGCAGCGTGTTCATGGTGCCGCTGCTGGGCACCGAGTTCGTGCCCAAGTCGGATTTTTCTGAAACTTCGCTGAGTTTTTACACCCCGGCCGGCTCCTCGCTGGAAGTGACCGAGGGCCGGGCGCGCCAGGTGGAGGCCGTGATCCGCGCCTTCCCCGAGGTGCGCTACACCCTGACCACCATCAACACCGGCAACGCGCAGGGCAAGATGTACGCCAGCATCTACGTGCGGCTGGTCGACCGCAAGGACCGCAAACTGGGGGTGGAAGAGATGTCGGTGATGCTGCGCGAGCGCCTGCGGCGCGTGCCCGGCATCACTGTGACCCACGTCGGCCTGACCGACTCGATTGGCGGCCAAAAGCAGCTGTCGTTCTCGATCCAGGGCCCGGACACGGCCGAGCTGGAGCGGCTGTCGCGTCTGACGCTGGACAAAGTACGCGGCATTCCCGGCCTGGTGGACCTGGACACCACCGCCAAACCCGGCAAACCGGCGCTGGACGTGGTGGTACGGCGCGATGTGGCCTCAGACCTGGGCTTGAGCGTGGCCCAGATCGGCAGCGCGCTGCGCACCCTGGTGGCCGGTCAGACCGTGGGCAACTGGCGCGCGCCAGACGACCAGACCTATGACGTCAATGTGCGGCTGGCGCCGTCCGCGCGCAACAGCCCGCAGGACATGGAGCAACTGCCTTTCAACCTCGGCACCCAGCCGGACGGCAGCGCGCGCATCGTGCGGCTGGGCCAGGTGGCGCAGGTGCGCGATGCCATCGGCCCCAACCAGATCAACCGGCGCGACCTGAACCGCGAAGTGGGCTTGAGCGCCAACGTCTCCGGCCGCTCCAGCGGCGAGGTATCGGCCGACATCAAGAGGGCGATGGACAGCATCGCCCTGCCGCCGGGCTACAGCTTCCGCTTTGGCGGCGCCACCAAGGACATGGCCGAGGCCTTCAGTTACGCCGTCTCGGCGCTGGCGCTGGCGGTGATTTTCATCTACATGATCCTGGCCAGCCAGTTCAAGAGCTTTTTGCAACCGCTGGCGCTGATGACCGCGCTGCCGCTGACCCTGATCGGCGTGGTGCTGGCGCTGATGATGTTCAACTCCACGCTGTCGATGTTCTCGGTCATCGGCATCATCATGCTCATGGGCCTGGTGACCAAGAACGCGATTTTGCTGGTGGACTTTGCCATCCGGGCGCGGGAAGACGGCATGGACCGCAGCGAGGCGCTGCTGCTGGCCGCCAAGGTGCGGCTGCGGCCGATCCTGATGACCACGCTGGCCATGATCTTCGGCATGGTGCCGCTGGCCTTTGCCCTGACCGAGGGCTCGGAAATGCGTGCCCCGATGGGGCAAGCCGTGATCGGCGGCGTCATCACCTCGTCGCTGCTCACCCTGGTCGTGGTGCCGGTGGTGTACTGCTACATGGATGATCTGGCGCAATGGCTGGGCCGGCGCTGGGCCGGGGCCAAGTCCGGCGATTCGGGCACTGGCAGCTAAAATCAAAGGCTTGGGTTGAATGCCCCCTGGAGTAATCGGATGAATCTGGAACAAGCACGCTTCAACATGATCGAACAGCAGATCCGGCCCTGGGATGTGGCCGACGCCGATGTGTTGCACCTGCTCTCGGTGATCAAGCGCGAAGACTTCGTGCCGCTGGCGCATCAGGCGCTGGCCTTTGTTGACATGGAAATCCCCCTGGGGCACGGCCAGTGCATGCTGGCACCCCGGGTTGAAGCCCGGCTGTTGCAGGACGCCGCCGTGCAAAAGCACGAGAAAGTGCTGGAGATCGGTGCCGGCTCCGGCTTCATGGCCGCGCTGCTGGCGCACCGGGCGCAACGGGTGCTCACGCTCGAGATCGTCCCTGAACTGGCCCAGATGGCCCGCTCCAACCTGCAAAAAGCCGGCATCCACAATGCCGAGGTGCGCACGGCCGATGGTGCCCAGGGCGCCGCTGCCGACGGTCCGTTTGACGTCATTCTGCTCAGTGGCTCGGTGGCCGAGGTGCCGCCGCTGCTGCTGAACCAGCTGAAAGTAGGCGGCCGCCTGGTGGCCATCGTGGGTGACGAGCCGGTGATGCGGGCCACCCTGGTCACCCGCACCGGCGAGGCCAACTACCTGACGCGCCAGCCCTGGGACACGGTGGCGCCGCGGCTGCTGCACTTCCCCGAGCCTTCCCATTTCCATTTCTGAGCGCCTGTCAGCGCTGCACCCCGCATGATTACCCAAATTCGTCCCTCTGAATTGACCGCCTGGTTGGACACTGCGCGCGCCCTGGGCGAGCCGGTGGTGCTGGATGTGCGCGAGCCCTCGGAACTGCGCACCGCCAGCGTGAGCGCGCAGGGTTTCACGCTGTTGACCATCCCGATGGGCACCATCCCGGCGCGCCTGGCCGAGCTGGACCCGGCGCAGCCCATTGCCTGCCTGTGCCACCACGGCAGCCGCAGCATGCAGGTGGCCAATTTTCTGCAGGCCCGCGGCTATGCCCACGTGGCGAACATCGCCGGTGGCATCGACGCCTGGTCGCTCGAGCGCGATCCGCGGGTGCCACGCTACTGACCCGCGTGGACACCCTCCGCCCGTTGCCGCCGTCGCCAGACCCCGTCCATCCCCCTAAGGCCACACCATGAACACCTTTCGCCTCCTGCCCCTGACCCTTGCGCTGGGCGTTGCGCTGGCCCTGCCCGCCCAGGCCCAAAGCCTGGTGGCCCTGTACGAGTCAGCCCGCGCTTTTGATGCCAGCTACCAGTCGGTCAAGTCGCTCTATGACTCGACCCTGGCCAAGTCCGAACAGGCGCGTGCCGGCACGCTGCACACGATTGGCCTCGGTGCCAACGCATCGCTGAGCACCATCGACAACACCCTGTCCAAATCCAAACAGGGCTTTTACGACAGCCAAAGTGCGACGCTGAGCGCCTCCAAGCCCTTGTACCGCCCCGCCAACCAGATCACCTTCGACCAAAGCAAGCGCCAGATCGAAGTGGTGGCGCAGCAGTTGCTGGCGGCCGAGCAGGACCTGATCGTCAAGGTCAGCACCGCCTACTTCGATGTGCTGGCCTCGCAGGACAGCCTGACCTTTTTGCTGGCGCAGAAGGCTGCGGTATCCGAGCAGCTGGCCTCGGCCAAACGCAATTTTGAAGTCGGCACGGCCACCATCACCGACACCCGCGAAGCGCAGGCGCGCTATGACCTGGTGATCGCGCAGGAAATTGCCGGGCGCAACGACCTGCAAGTCAAAAAGCTCGCACTCGACCAACTGGTTGGCAAAGCCAACACCGCGCCGCAGGCCGTGGCCCTGCCGCTGACGCTGCCACCGGTGCAGCCCGACGACGTGAACGCCTGGGTGCAAAGGTCAGACGAGCAGCACCCGGCCATTGTGCAAAGCCGGCTCGCACTCGATGTGGCCCAACTGGAAACCCGCAAGGCGCAGACCGGCACCAAGCCCACGCTGGACCTGACCGGCAGCCTGAACATGGCTCTGAACGGCGGCACCGCCAGCGCCGACAGTTCCTACCGCACCACGGTTGCCAGCGTCGGCCTGAGCTTCAACATGCCACTGTTTTCGGGCTACGCCATCGAAAACCGCATCAAGGAAACGCTGGCACTGGAAGACAAGGCGCGCAGCGACCTGGACGCCGTCAAGCGCACCGTGGCGCAGGGCAGCCGCGCCGCCTTCTTTGGCCTGCTGTCGGGCCAGGGTCAGGTCAAGGCGCTGGAAGCGGCCGAGGCCTCCAGCCAGAGCGCGCTCGATGCCAACAAGTTGGGCTACCAGGTGGGGGTGCGCATCAACATCGACGTGCTGAACTCGCAAAGCCAGTTGTTCGACACCAAGGCCAAGTTGGCCAAAGCGCGCTATGACGTGCTGGTGGGCGGCCTCAAGCTGCGCCAGGCCAGCGGCGTGCTCAAGGCCGAAGACCTAAATCCGATCAACGCGCTGCTGGTCAAGTAAGGCCTGTAGCGCCGCCACCGTGCGCTGGGCCGCGCCGGCATGGGCGCCGGCAAAGCGCCGGGCGGCCACAGCCATCGCCTGCTGCCGGCCCGGCTGAGCCAGCAGGGTTTGTGCCTCGTCCACCGCCTCGGCCATCGTGCTTATGCGCTGGGCGGCCCCGGCCGCCAGCGCCAGTTCCGCCGCCTCGGCAAAATTGAAGGTGTGCGGCCCCATCAGCACCGGGCAGCCGCAAGCTGCCGCCTCGATCAGGTTTTGCCCGCCCAGCGGCTCAAAGCTGCCGCCCAGCAGCGCCACATCGGCCAGGCCGTAGTACAGCGCCATCTCACCCAGCGAATCACCCAGCCAGATTGTGGGCGGCTGGACGCCATTGGCTTGCCCGGACTGCGCCGCCGGCGGCCAGGGCCCGCCCTGACTGCGCCGCACCAGACCAAAGCCCTGCGTTTGCACCAGCGCCGCCACCTCGTCAAAGCGCTGCGGGTGGCGTGGCACGATCAGCCACTGCAGCTCAGTTGCTATTGAATCTATAGCTATAACCCCATTATCCACGGCGCTTAGAACCGTTTTTTGCTCAAGAATTTGCAGCAGCTGGGCCTCCTCCCCGTCGCGCGAACTCGCCAGCATGGCCACCGGCCGACCCAGGCCGGCCCGGCCCTGTCGGCCAGCCGCCACCTGAGCGGCGTCGGGCCGGGCGTCGAACTTGAGGTTGCCCAACACGCCCTGCACTGGCGCGCCCAGCGCCTGCAGGCGGCGCGCGTCGTCGGGCGTCTGCGCCCATACCGCCGCCAGCGCACGGTAGGCCGGCCGCGCCAGCCAGGCCAGCCGCTGCGCTTTTTGGTACGAGCGCTCGCTCAGGCGCGCATTGGCCAACACCAGCGGCACCCCCCGCTGCCGGCAGGCGGCCACCAGAGTGGGCCAGACTTCGGTCTCCATCAGGATGCCGATGTCGGGCCGACACTGCCTTAAGAACCGCCGCACCGGGCCTGGGCTGTCCCAGGGCAGCCAGACCTGGGCGT
>JBEGOC010000093.1:0-3363 GCA_041182225.1 Pseudomonadota bacterium
TCGAAAGGGGCTAAGTCTTTTCTTCTTGGCGGCGACAGTTTGTCAAATTGCGGCAATCGTTGACACGCCAAACAAGCGCTGGCCGATTTCAGGATTGCAGTCAATCGAGCACTGTGGCCACCCGCGCCCGCACTTTTTCCACCAAATCGTCCGGCGCCTGCTCATTCGGCCGCCCTTAGCGGGTCAGTCGGGATTGGCGGTTTAGCCTGCGCTGAACCACCCGTGATATTGAGCGTTGTCAAGGTCTCGCAGCACGATGGGCGACACCATGGCGTGACAGGCAGGATTGGTCTCAGTTTCATGAAAAGTCACATCGCAGATCGTATAGAGGGGCATGTGAGCGCTGGGTTCCAGGCCGTCGGTGATGCGTTTGCCGCGAATTTCTCCACCCGCCAGGAACTGGGTGGCGCAGTTTGCGCGTATCACCGAGGCGAGAAGGTCGTTGATCTGTGGGGTGGCGTACGAAACAAGATGACTGGTGAGCCGTGGGAGAAAGACACGATGGTCCTGGTCCATTCGACGACCAAGGGTATGGCAGCAATGACCCTCGCGTTGGCGCACTCGCGCGGGTGGCTTGACTACGAGCAGAGGGTTTGCGCCTACTGGCCGGAATTCGCCCAGAACGGAAAAGAAAATATCACCGTCCGCCAGCTTCTGTCGCACCAGGCAGGCTTATTCGCCTTCGACGAGCAGGGCGACCGCAACCTCGTTGCCGACCTCGACCGTCTCGCGGTTGTGCTGGCGCGTCAAAAGCCGGCATGGGCGCCAGGCACACGGCAGGCCTACCACGCGATCACCCTCGGCTACTACGAAGGCGAATTGCTGCGCCGCATCGATCCGCAACACCGCAGCCTGGGGCAATTTTTTCAAGATGAGGTTGCCGCACCCCTGGGCCTTGATTTCTACATCCGCCTGCCAGAATCGATCCCGGATTCCCGACTGGCGACACTCGTGCAGCCAAGCCTGCTGGCGATGTTGCGCGGGTTCGGGTTTGGCTTCTTTCTCACGGCCTTCAATCGCCGATCGAACATCTCGCGGGCCTTGGTGGGTTCCATTTTTCCACATGATGAGCAGCGGATCTACGCCCGGAATTTTGAATTGCCGTCTGGTGGAGGAGTTGGAACAGCGCGCGCAATCGCCCGCGCCTACAGCGTGTTTGCAACCGATGGCTCTGAGTTGCAGATGCGTTCGGAAACATTGCGCTTGCTTGCAGCGCCAGCGGTCGCGCCGACACTAGGCTTTTACGACGAGTGCATGAAGGGGGACGGCGTTGAGTTTTCCCTGGGTTTCATGAAACACTGCCCGGTATGGTCCTTCGGCCATGAGGGGGCGTTCGGACAGCCTGGCGCGGGCGGCTCGCTTGGCTTTGCCGACCCGAAGTCTGGCATCGGCTACGGCTACGTCACCAATCGAATGGGCACGGCGTTAACGGGGGATCCCCGAGACCTGGCGCTGCGAAGGGCGTTGTACTCCAGCATTCCAAGCTGAACGGCGGCATAACGGCAGGCATGGGGTAAGCTCGCTCCTGGTCACCCGACAACCGCCAGGTACTTTTTGCGCCGCTGCCGGTCGCGCTGCCCCGTACACTTCGCCCAGTTTCACGAAAGCGCCCATGCCCCAGCCGGCTAATCCGCCCTTGTCACGTCGCCGGGAGCTCTGGCTGCTGTTTACCCTGGCCGGCATCCAGTTCACCAATATCCTGGATTTCATGATCATGATGCCGCGGGGCCGCAGTTCACCCGCATCTTTGGCATCAGCGACGCCAGTTTTGGGCTGCTGGTGTCAGCCTACACCCTGGCCGCTGGGGCGTCTGGCCTGTTGGCGGCCACCTACCTTGACAAGTTTGACCGCAAGAAACTGCTGCTGGTGTTGTACACGCTGTTCGGGGTGGCGACCCTGGCCTGTGGGTTGGCGCCCGATTACCCGACCCTGATGGCGGCACGGGTGTTGGCTGGTGTGTTTGGCGGTGTGCTGTCGGCCCTGGCGCAGACGGTGGTGGCCGATGTCATCCCGTTCGACCGGCGTGGCCGTGCCATGAGCATTGTGATGACCTCATTCTCGGTGGCCACAGTGGCCGGTGTGCCGGCCGGCCTGTTTCTGGCGGCGCATCTGAGCTGGCATGCGCCGTTCTTTGGCATCGCGGCGCTGGTCGGCCTGCTGTGTGGATTGGCGCTGATCACGCTGCCGCCGCTGACAGCGCACCTGCAACTGAAGGACCGGCCATCGGCGTTTGGCGCCATCGGCCAGGTCTTGCAGGACCGCAACCACCTCAAAGCGTTTGCGTTCTCGGCGCTGCTGATGTTTGCCGGCTTCACCGTGATTCCCTTCATCACCATCTACCTGCAGACCAACGTCGGCTGGCGCGCCGATCAGGTGTTCTACGTTTACCTGTGCGGCGGCATTGCCACCCTGTTCAGCGCCCGGCTGATCGGTGTGCTGACGGACCGGCGCGGCAAGGTGGCGCTGTTTCGGGTGATGGCGGTGCTGGTGATCGTCCCGATGATGGCCACTACCCTGACCGCCGGTCTGCCCATGTGGGCGGTGTTGGTCGTGTCTACGCTGTTTTTCACCTGCATGAGCGGCCGCATGATTCCAGGCATGGCCATCATTGCCTCGTGTGCCAACCCGGCGCTGCGCGGCACCTTCATGGCGCTCAATTCGTCGGTGCAGTCGGCCGGTATGGGTATTGCTGCCTTTGTCGGCGGCCAACTCATCAGCCGCGATGCCAACCAGCTGGTGCAAAACTACTGGATGGCCGGCCTGGTGGGCACCTGTGCCAGCCTGGCGGCAGTGGTGCTGGCGGGCCGACTGGACATGCACCAGCGCCCGGCAGTTTGACTCAGAACGCGTAATAGGGGCCGGTACCAGCCGGTGATGGCTCCCCCTCGATACCAAAAAATACCCGCCTGCCGTAGAAAAATGGCAGGCCCCAGTCAAACCCCGCCGGGTCAGACAGGTTGCCTGCCAGCGTAGGCAAGACCGCCCGCGGTGGGTTGTCGAACAGTGTCAGCGCGTTATCCACGGCGAAGGACACGAAGAGCGATGCCCCGTTGCTGCCGACCAGGGTGGCTGCAGCATTGACCCGCGTGCTTGGGCAGTAAAAGCGAATGGTCCCGCTGCCCGGGCACAGCGGAATGGACGGCGAGTCGAAAAACAGGGCATTCGAGCCGGTGTCAATGAAGCTGCGCCGCAAATTTTGGCCTGAGATCACAGTGCTGACATAGCCGTTGGCGCCGGTGCTGAGCCATTTGCCCGCTGTGAGCTGGTTGTTGGCTCGGGTGCCAACGCCGAATACCAGCGCCCCGTTCAGGCTGGTGTTGCCCTGCGCGTCGACCGCTGGCAGGTCCAGCAGCAGGCCATTGT
>JBEGOC010000094.1:0-10061 GCA_041182225.1 Pseudomonadota bacterium
GCCCGGCCATTGGTGGGTGGTGCGCACGCCGGTGCCGGGCGCGGCGCGGGTTGGCCACTGGGTGTTGCACTTTCAGGGCGCTGGTTGGGCCCTGTACCAATCGGCCGGGGGCGCCGAACCGGCAGCGCCGGCCATGGCCAAAGGGCTGGCCGGCTGCCCGCAGGCCCGGTCGTCCGGGCGCCGATCGGCCCCAGGCGCAGCAACCTCGGCGCCGCCCCAGCCCAGCCCGCGTCCCTCCTGGCGGCTGACCAGGTAGGCCGGGCGCTGTTTGACCTCTTCAAAGATGCCGCTCACATACTCGGCCAGGACGCCAATCGACAGCAGCTGGATGCCGCAGAAAAACATCATGCCGGCCGCGATGGTGGCAAAGCCCGGCACGCTGGCTCCAAACAGAAAGTAGTCCAGCACCACCCAGCCGCCGTAGCCCAGCGCCAGCACCGACAGGGTCAGGCCGAGCAGGGTCAGCGCGCGCAGCGGCGCGGTGGAGAACGACAGCAGGCCGGTCAACGCCAGCGCCAACGCGCCGCCCAGGCCGAAGCGGCTGCGGCCGGCGCTGCGCGGCAGTGGCTGGTAGTGGATCGCGACGCTGTCAAAGCCGACCCAGGCGAACAGGCCCTTCATGAAACGGTTGCGCTCGGGCAGGCGCTTGAGCGCCTCCACCACGCACCGGTCCATCAGGCGGAAATCACCGGCATTGGCCGGGATCTTGACCCGGCTGCCCAGGTTGACCAGCTTGTAGAACAGGCCGGTCAGGCCGGCCTGCAGGCCCGACTGGTCGGCGCGGGTCTGGCGCACCGCGTACACCACATCGGCGCCCTGGCGCCATTGCTGCAGCATCTCGGGCAGCAGTTTGGTCGGGTGCTGGCCATCGGCATCCATCAGGACCACCACCTCGCCGCGCGCAGCTTCCAGCCCAGCGGTGAGTGCCGCTTCCTTGCCAAAATTGCGCGACAGCTGGATGTAGACGACCTCGGGGTGGGTCGCGCACAGCGCCCGCATGACCTGGGCCGTGTCGTCGCGGCTGCCGTCGTCCACCACGATCAGCTCCAACCGATCGCTCAGCGCTGCCAGCGTGCCCAAGACCGCGCGGGCCAGCCGGCGCAGGTTGGCCCCTTCGTTGAAGGCCGGGATCACGCAGGAGATGGCGGGGACTTGGGTGGCGCGAAGCGGCATGCCGGCATCCTGCCCGCGGCCGGCCGCGCCGCCTTGACAAAACGCAGCCGGTGCTTACTTGTTCTTGAGGCACTCGCTCATGAACTTCTTGCGCTCGTCGCCTTTTTTGTCCTTGGCCTGTTCGTTGCAGGCTTTCATTTTGTCCTGCTGGGCGGTTTTCTTGTCCGCAGCGGCGGCCGGTTTGGCGCTGAGGCAGTCTTTCATGAAGGCCTTGCGCTCATCGCCCTTCTTATCGCCCGCGTCCTTGTTGCAGCTGGCCATCTTGTTTTGCTGGGGGGTTTTGGCGGCGTCTTCGGCGTGGGCGGCACCCAGGGAGAGCGACAGGCCAAGGGCCAGCAGGGACAGGAATTTCTTCATGGTGGTTTCCTCAAGTGGGGGTTGAATCAACGAATCCAGAGTGGACTCATTGCCATAACGCTTGGCCTGACCAAACCGCCGACGCGGGTTTACCCGGGGGTGTCGTCGGCACCGAGGGGTGGCACTGGCAGCGCCCGTAAAATCCGACCATGCAGACTGTGAAAAAAGAATTGCTCGAAGCCCTGGCGCAGGTGCTGGACACCTTGCTGCCGGGCGCCGGCGCCAAAGCCGCTTTCGAGTCGCCCAAGGTGGCCGCCCACGGCGACCTGGCCACCACCGCTGCCATGCAGCTGGCCAAACCGCTCAAGGCCAGCCCGCGCCAGCTGGCCGACATGTTGCGCGCCGAGCTGCTGCGCAGCGCACCGTTCCAGCGCTGGGTGGACACGCTGGACATCGCCGGGCCGGGGTTCATCAATATCCGGCTCAAACCGGCGGCCAAGCAGGCCGTGGTGCGCGACGTTCTCGCACAGGGTACCGAGTTCGGCGCCCAGAGCCCGCGCGGGCAGCGCCTGTTGGTGGAGTTTGTCTCGGCCAACCCGACCGGTCCGCTGCACGTGGGCCACGGCCGCCAGGCGGCGCTGGGAGACGCCATCTGCAACCTGTACCAGACCCAAGGCTGGGAGGTCTACCGCGAGTTCTATTACAACGACGCCGGCGTGCAGATCGGCACTCTGGCCACCAGCACGCAATTGCGTGCCAAGGGCTTCAAGCCGGGCGACCCGCAGTGGCCCGAGCAAGCCTACAACGGCGAGTACATCGCCGACATCGCCGCCGATTTTTTGGCTGGCAAGACGGTGCAGTCGGATGACCGCAGCTTCACCGCCTCGGGCGATGTCGAGGCGCTGGACGACATCCGGCTGTTTGCCGTGGCCTACCTGCGCCACGAGCAGGACCTGGATCTGCAAGCCTTTTCGGTGCGCTTTGACAACTATTACCTGGAAAGCAGCCTGTACCTGAGTGGCCGGGTCGACGCGGCGGTGCAAAAACTGCAGCAAGCCGGCCAGACCTACGAGCAGGACGGTGCGCTGTGGCTCAAGACCACGGCCTACGGCGACGACAAGGACCGGGTGATGCGCAAGGGCGACGGCAGCTACACCTACTTCGTGCCCGATGTGGCTTACCACATCACCAAATGGGAGCGCGGCTTCGAGAAGGTGGTCAACATCCAGGGCACCGACCACCATGGCACCATCGCTCGGGTGCGTGCCGGCTTGCAGGCCGCCGGCGTCGGCATTCCCGAGGGCTACCCGGACTACGTGCTGCACACCATGGTGCGGGTGGTCAAGGGTGGGGAAGAGGTCAAAATCTCCAAGCGCGCCGGCAGTTATGTGACGCTGCGCGACCTGATCGAGTGGACCAGCAAGGATGCAGTGCGCTTCTTTCTGCTCAGCCGCAAGCCCGATACCGAGTACACCTTTGATGTGGACCTGGCGGTGGCGAAAAACAACGACAACCCGGTGTATTACGTGCAGTACGCCCACGCCCGCATCTGCTCGGTGCTGGCGGCCTGGGGTGGCGAGCGGGCCAGCCTGGGCGCGGTGGACCTGACGGCGCTGGACAGTGGGCCGGCCCAGGCGCTGATGCTGTTGCTGGCCAAGTACCCCGACATGCTGACGGCGGCGGCGGCGGACTTTGCGCCGCATGACGTGACCTTTTACCTGCGCGAGCTGGCGGCGTGCTACCACAGCTACTACGATGCCGAGCGCATTTTGGTGGATGACGCGCCTGTGCGGCTGGCCCGGCTGGCGCTGGTCGCGGCCACCGCCCAGGTGTTGCACAATGGTCTGGCGGTGCTGGGTGTCAGTGCCCCGCACAAAATGTGAACCCAATCCGGAGTGTGACGATGATGCAGCAACGCGGTGGCACCCTGGTCGGGTTCGTCGTCGGGGTCCTGGTGGGCCTGGGCGCGGCGCTGGCGGTGGCGGTGTACGTGACCAAAGTGCCGGTGCCTTTCTTGAACAAGGGTCAGAGCCGTTCCAACGACCAGGATGTTGAAGAGGCGCGCAAAAACAAGGACTGGGACCCGAACGCGCCGCTGTACGGCAAAAACCCGGCCAAGCCGGCTGCCCCAGCCGCTTCGGCGGCATCGGCGCCGGCGTCTGCCTCCTCCCCGGTGGCGCCGGCGGCGCTGTCGGCCAGCGCCGCCGCCGCCCCGGCTGCGCGCGCTGACATGAAGCCTGCGGTCTCTGCCGACCCGCTCGGTGATTTGGCCAAGGCCCGGGCTGCTGCCCCTGTCCCGGCCACGGCCACGGCCCCGGCGGCTGGCGCCGAGCCGTTCAACTATTTTGTACAGGTCGGTGCATTTCGCACGCCAGAGGATGCCGAAAGCCAACGCGCCCGGCTGTCCCTAACCGGGCTGGAGGCGCGGGTCTCGGAGCGCGAGCAGTCAGGACGCATCGTGTACCGGGTGCGCATTGGGCCGTTCGACAAGCGTGAGGATGCCGACCGGGCCAAGGAAAAACTCGATGCCAGTGGCATGGAAACGGTGCTGGTGCGGGTCCAGCGCTGACAGCGGCTGAACTTTTTGCCGGGTGCCCGGCTCTCAACGGTTTACTTGGAGTGGTCAACTATGAAGCGTCGTGATTTTTCCCTGGGGTGTGGCGCAGCCATGGCGGGCGTTGGTACGGCGCCGCTGACGGTGCTGGCGCAGGCCAAGCCGCCGGTGGCTGGCACCGACTACCAGGTGCTGGAGCAACGGGCCTCAGTGGAAGCGCCGGCCGGGAAGATCGAGGTGGTCGAGTTCTTCTGGTACAGCTGCCCACACTGCAATGCCTTTGAGCCAGCGCTCAACGCCTGGATCAAGGCCGCGCCCAAGGATGTGGCGGTGCGCCGGGTGCCGGTCGCGTTTCGCGATGATTTTGTGCCGCAGCAGCGGCTGTACTACGCGCTCGAAGCCATGGGTTTGCTCGACAAGTTGCACGGCCAGGTGTTTGCTGCCATTCATGTGGACAAGCTCAAACTGGCGCGCGGCGACGAAATCGGTGACTGGATGGCCAAACAGGGCGTGGATCGGGCCAAGTTCATGGAACAGTACAACTCGTTCTCGGTGTCGACCAAGGCCACCCGTGGCAGTCAGCTGCAAAACACCTACAAGGTCGAGGGCGTGCCGGCGCTGGGCGTGGCCGGACGCTTCTACACCGATGGCTCGATGGCGCGCAGCATGGAACGCGCGCTGCAAGTGGTCGAGTTTTTGCTGACCCAGGTGCGCAGCGGCCGCTGACCCTGCATCTGGGCCGCCGCAGCGGCACCACTTGCCTTGCCGCAAGCCGGGTGGCCGCCTGATCGGTCACCATCGCAGCATGTTCAGGACCCTGCGCGGACTGTCAGTACCGGCCCCGGCGCTGGCGTCAGTCGTACAATCGCAGTCCCACCTGCAATGCAAGATTCGTGCCTTATGAAATTCCCCGTGTCCTGCTGCCTGCTGATCGCGGTCCTGTGCGGTACTGCCGGTCTGGCCCATGCCGAAAAGGCTGACCGCAACAAGCCGATGAACATCGAGGCCGATGCCCTGCGCCACGAGGACCAGAAGCAGACCAGCGTTTTCACGGGCCGTGTGGTGGTGACCAAGGGCAGCATCGTGATCCGTGGCGCCCGGGTCGAGGTGCGGCAGGACGCCGAGGGCAACCAGTACGGTCTGGTCACGGCTGAGCCGGGCAAGCTGGCGTTTTACCGGCAAAAACGCGAGGGTGTGGACGAATTCATTGAGGGCGAGGCCGAGACCATCGAGTACGACGGCCGCGCCGATACCGTGAAATTCCTGCGCCGCGCGCAGCTGCGGCGCTACCGCGGCGCCACCCTGAACGACGAGATCACCGGCAGCACCATCCTGTTTGACAACACCACCGAGGTCTTCAGTGTGGATGGCGGCACGGCGCAGGCCGCGCCCGGGGCGCCGGCGCCCCGGGTACGCGCCATGCTGATGCCCAAACCCGAGGACACCGGAGCGGCCCCCGCCGCGTCCAAGCCGGGCACGCCCAAGCCCGCGTTGCGCCCCAGCACCAGCCTGGGCGAGGGCCAGAAATGACGGTGGTGGCCAGCCACGGCGCGGCCGAGGCGCGCGCGAGTGCCGCCACTGGCGACAGCCTGCTCGAAGCGCGCCATTTGCAAAAGTCTTACGGCAGCCGCAAGGTGGTCAAGGATGTCTCCTTGGTGGTGCGCAAGGGCGAGGTGGTGGGCCTGCTCGGCCCCAATGGCGCGGGCAAGACCACCTCGTTTTACATGATCGTCGGGCTGGTACCGGCCAGCGCGGGCGACATCCAAATTGACGGCCAGTCGATCGAGCACATGCCGATCCACCGGCGCGCGCGCCTGGGCCTGAGCTACCTGCCGCAAGAGGCCTCGATCTTCCGCAAGCTCAACGTCGAGGACAACGTGCGCGCTGTGCTGGAGTTGCAGCACGGAGCCGATGGCAAACCGCTGCCCGGGCCAGAGATCGAGCGGCGGCTGAGCACCCTGCTGCAGGACCTGCGGGTCGAGCACCTGCGGCAAAGCCCGGCGCTGGCGCTGTCGGGCGGCGAGCGCCGGAGGGTCGAGATCGCCCGGGCGCTGGCCACGCAGCCCCGCTTCATCCTGCTCGATGAGCCCTTTGCCGGCATCGACCCGATTGCGGTGATCGAGATCCAGCGCATCATCCGTTTCCTGAAAGACCGTGGCATCGGCGTGCTGATCACCGACCACAATGTGCGCGAAACCCTGGGCATTTGCGACCACGCTTACATCATCAACGATGGCCGGGTTCTGGCCGAAGGTACGCCGGCCGAGATCGTCAACGACGCCGATGTGCGCCGGGTCTATCTGGGCGAACACTTCAGGATGTGATGCGCTTGCTGACAGGGTTGTGTCTGCTGCGGGCTGATGCCGTGGGGGGGGCTGCGCCATGAAGCAGGGGCTGTCGCTGCGGGTTTCGCAGCATCTGGCGCTGACGCCCCAACTGCAGCAGTCGATCCGGCTGCTGCAACTGTCCACGCTGGAGTTGAGCTCGGAAGTCGACCAGATGCTGGACGACAACCCATTTCTGGAGCGCGAGCCCACTGAGGCGCCGCGCGAAGACTTTGGCCTGGCCCAAGCCGATACGCCGGTGCGCAGCGACGACCTGGAAGCCGAGTCTGCTACATATTCGGGAGCAGACTATCCAGCAGAGACAAGGGCTGCAGCCGACAATGATGCCTCAACCGCAGCCCTGGACGATGACGGCCAAAGCTGGGAGGGTGATGGCAGCGCTTCGCTCGCACCCGACGACAGCGAATGGGGCGGCGAAGCCCGCGCCAAGGGCAACAATCTGGACGACGAGGACGCGCTGGACGCCACGGAACTGGCCCGTACGCAGGAGTCGCTGCAAAGCCACCTGCACAGCCAGGCCCTGTCGCTGCGCCTGGGCGAGCATGACCGGGCGGCACTGAGCTTTTTGATCGAATCGCTCAATGACGACGGCTACCTGGAAGACAGCCTGCCGGCCCTGGCGCATGGCCTGGCGGGTAAGGACGCGGCGCAGCTCGACGAGCTGCTGCACCATCTCACGGTGGCGCTGCGCCTGCTGCAAAGCCTGGAGCCGGCCGGCGTGGGCGCGCGCGACCTGGGCGAGTGCCTGCGGCTGCAGTTGCAAGTGCTGCTCGGTGCCGACGGCCTGGCCGCAGCCCGTCAGGCGGTGCTCCGGGTGGCGCTGCGAATTTGCGAGCAGCCGCTTGACCTGCTGGCGCGGCGCGACATCAAGCGACTGGTGCCGCTGTGCGACGCCAGCGACGCCGCCGTGCGGGAAGCCATCACCCTGATCGGGCGGCTGGAACCCAAACCGGGGCGGCGCTTTGTCAATGTGGAGCGCAACATCGTCGTGCCCGATGTGTTGGTGGCCCAGGTCGGCAAGGGCAGCCAGGTGCGGTTTCGGGTGCAGCTCAATGCCGATGTGATGCCGCGTCTGCGGGTGCATGACATCTACGCCAATGCCCTGCGCCAGCACAAGGCGGGTGGGCGCGAGGCCTCCAGCCACGCGGCGCTGCAGCAACGGCTGCAGGAGGCGCGCTGGTTCATCAAGAACATCCAGCAGCGCTTTGACACCATTTTGCGCGTCAGCACCGCCATCGTCGAGCGGCAAAGAAGCTTTTTCCAACACGGTGAATTGGCCATGCGCCCGCTGGTGCTGCGCGAAATCGCCGACGAGCTCGGCCTGCACGAGAGCACCATCAGCCGCGTCACCACCGCCAAGTACATGGCCACGCCGTTTGGCACCTTTGAGCTCAAGTACTTCTTTGGCTCCGGACTGGGTACCGATTCGGGCAGCCATGCCTCAAGCACCGCGGTGCGTGCCCTGATCAAACAGTTTGTCGCGGCTGAAAGCCCCAAAAAACCACTCAGCGACAGCCAGCTGGCCGACATGCTCAAGGAGCAGGGCATCGACTGCGCCCGGCGCACCGTGGCCAAATACCGCGAGGGCCTGCGCATCGCACCGGCCTCGCTGCGCAAGGCGCTCTAGCCTGCATTGTTAGGATTTCTGCTTGAACCAGCTCCAATTGTTTCTGCCCTGCGCCGCCGGCGTGGAAGAGTACCTGTTGCCCGAGGTGCAGCACATCACCGGCTTGGGCGCTCAGGCGGTGCACAAGCGCCGCGGCGGCGTGGCGCTGAGCGGCGCCTGGCGCGATGTGCTGCTGCTCAACCTGCACAGCCGGCTGGCGCAGCGGGTGCTGGTGCTGCTGTCGTACACCGAGTACCGCAACGAGCAGGACCTGTACCGAGCCGCCAGCGAGGTGGCCTGGGAGGCCTGGTTCACGCCGCGCCAGAGCATCAAGGTGGAGGTGACCGCCCAGCACAGCCCGCTGACCAGCCTGAACTTTGCCGCGCTCAAGGTGAAGGACGCGGTGTGCGACCGCTTTCGCGTCAAAGCCAACGGCGTGCGCCCCGATGTGGACACCCAGTGGCCGGATGTGCGCATCTTCGCCCACCTGACCACCGACAGCTGCTCGCTCTACATCGACACCTCGGGCGAGCCGCTGTTCAAGCGTGGCTGGCGTGAGGACAAGGGCGAGGCGCCGCTGAAGGAAACCCTGGCTGCCGCCATGCTGGCCGCCAGTGGCTGGCTGGCGGGTGAGGGCGACCTGCCGCCGCTGTACGACCCCTGCTGCGGCAGCGGCACCATCGCCATCGAGGCGGCGCAAATGGCCTGCAACATCGCCGCCGGCAGTGGCCGCCGCTTTGCCTTTGAGCACTACCTGCCATTTGCCCAGCACGTCTGGGATGCTATTAAAAAAGAAGCTAAAGACGCAGAGGTGACAAGGGTTTCAGGCCAAAAACCCATTATTTTTGGCAGCGATGTGGCGTTCCGGATGGTGGACTTTGCCCAGCGCAATGCCCAGCGTGCCGGCGTGGCTGACCTGATCGAATTCCGCGGCGGCGATGCGCTGCAGCGCCTGCCGCCCTGCGCCGAGCCTGGCGTGATGCTGGTGAACCCGCCCTACGGCGAGCGCATCGAGGTGGCCGGTGTGGCCGGCGCCCAGCGCGGCGGCGGCCGGGAACAGGCGCAGGTGGCGACCCCAGGTGGCGCTGGCGGGGAGGATGGCGCATTTTTCAGCCAGCTCAGCGCCCACTGGAAAAAGCATTACTCCGGCTGGACCGCCTGGGTCCTCACGCCCGACCTCAAGCTGCCCGGCAAGATGCGCCTGAAAGAATCGCGCCGCGTGCCGATGTGGAACGGCCCGCTGGAGTGCCGCTTGTTCCGCTTTGACATGGTGCAGGGGTCGGCCCGCGGCAAGCCCGCCGCTCCGGTGGACGCGCCCTGAGGCCTGGGCATGACGCCGGTGGTGCTTGACACCAACATCGTGCTGGACTTGCTGCTGTTCCAGAACCCGCAGGCACAAGGCTTGCGCCAGGCGCTGAACCAACAGCAACTGCGCTGGCTGGCGACCGCGCCGATGCGCGAGGAACTGGTGCGCGTCCTGGCCTACCCCAAAATCACCCCGGTGCTGACCCGCCTGGGCCACACCGTGGCACCGCTGCTGGCACAGTGGGACGGGCTGGTCTCGGCGGTTGAGGTAGCACCCCGCTGCGCCCTGCGCTGCCGCGACCCGGATGACCAGATGTTCATCGACCTGGCCGTGGCCCACCGCGCCCAGCTGCTGAGCAAGGATGCGCTGGTGCTGCGGCTGACCAAGCGGCTGCTGCCGCTGGGGGTGGTGGTGGGGCATTTGTACAACGCCAAGCCACCCTCTATGACGGTCAGCGCTGACTAAACTCAGTTAATCATCAGCAGGGCCTTCATCTTGGCCCGCACGTGCAACATCACCTCTGAGGCGACGGCGGCTTTTTTCTTGGCCTTGCGCACTCGCCAATCCAATGAATTGACCTGATCTGACAACACAGCACACGCCAGACCGTCGATTTCGGTCAGCACCTCAAACGGGTGTCCTTTGACTTTGGTGGTCATCGGGCAGCAAACCATCAAGCCGGTCTTGACGTTGTAACGGGCCGGGCTGATCACCAGTGCCGGGCGGTGGCCGGCTTGTTCGTGACCAGCCTGGGGATCAAACTCCAACCCGACCACATCG
>JBEGOC010000095.1:0-4577 GCA_041182225.1 Pseudomonadota bacterium
GCTGCAGGTGCCGCAGGTCTAATCTGCTCAAGCCATTTCACGGCTTGTTTTATCTCAAGGAGTTTTTTATGAAACGTCAATCTTCGAAGCAATCCGGCTTCACCCTGGTGGAAATCGCCATCGTGCTGGTCATTATTGGCCTGCTGCTCGGCGGCGTACTCAAGGGCCAGGAACTGATCACCGGCAGCAAAGCCAAAGCCACCGTGGCCGACCAAAAAGCCATGTTGGCCGCCATGATCTCCTACACCGACCGT
Organism: Pseudomonadota bacterium; assembly: GCA_041182225.1. Lineage (GTDB taxonomy): Bacteria > Pseudomonadota > Gammaproteobacteria > Burkholderiales > Burkholderiaceae_C > Rhodoferax. The sequence continues at coordinate 255 of JBEGOC010000095.1, forward strand.
TACAAGACCATCGCCGGTGATGACGCCGGTGCAGCGGCGCGGTTCCCGCTGGCGGCCTGTGGCAATGCCGGTGCGGCCTGCATCAACGGTGGCGGTAACGGTGTGCTGACTGGCGCCTGGAACTTGGTTGCGCCGGCGGCACCCACTGCAGCTGCCAATGAAAACACCATCGCCTGGCAGCACCTGCGGGCGGCCGGTTTCATCAGCCAGGGTGACGGTACCATTTTTGCCAACCCACGTAACAACGCTGGCGGCATCATCGGCATGCAGAACGGCATCATTTATGTGGGTCAACCGGCCACCAACACCTCGATCGCCTTTGCCGGCGTGCCCACCAACGTGGCACAGGCTCTGGATTCCTCCTATGACGACGGTTTTGGCAATCTCGGCCAGTGGCGTAACGCGGCCAATGGCACCGCTGCGGCTCCCAACACAGTGGCTGGCGCGTTGTACGTGGCCGGTGCTGTGAACAACATCGCCACCGCCCTGCAGTAAGCGGCGGCGGTGACGCCGGGTGCGGGTCCCGAGTGGGCCGGCCCGGTACCCAACTGAAACCCCTGGTTCTTCACGAAAGACCAGGGGTTTTTTTACGAGGCAAGTCCAGTGCACACCTCATTGGTTCGGCAACGTGGCGTGACCATGGTGGAGCTGGCCCTGATCCTGATCATGGCCGGGCTGCTGCTGGGCACGTTTGTCAAAGGCCAGGAGATCACCACCTCGGGCCGGGCCAAAACCCTGGCTGCTGACCAGGCAGCGGTACAAACGGCCTTCAACCTCTACCTGGACCGGTTTCGCGTGGTGCCCGGTGATGACGCCACGGCATCCATCCGATTCAATGCTACCCAATGTGGGCTGCCTGCCGGTTGCCGCAACGGTAACGGCAATGGCGCTATCGTCGGCGCCCATACTGACCGGGTTACGGCAGCTGGCGCGGCCGGCGTCAACGACGGGCCAGGCAATGAAGTCAACAAATTGTGGCAACACCTGCGCGCGGCGGGCCTGCTGCGGGTGGATGGCAGCAGCCTGTATGACAACCCGGTCAGCCCCTCGGGCGGCCTGATCGCCGTGGCCGGACCGACTGCGGGCGGCGCCAACATCCCCTACGCCGGCATGCCGCCCGCCAGCCTGTACCTGGTGATCAGCAACGTGCCCGGCCACGTGGCGCAGGCCCTGGACGATGCCCGGGACGACGGCCTGGTCAACCTGGGGTTTTACCGCGCCGCTGCCAACCCCGGCTCTGCAGCCCCCGGCCTCCGCTACCCCGCCGGCAGCGTGGCTATCGCCACCCAGCTACTTTAATTGGGGTCAGATTCCAATTAAATCTGGATGGAATCGCGCCCCGTAACATCCCTTACCATTGGCGCTCGTTCCAGATCAGCCCTTGTGACCCATGACCACGCCCGCCTTTCGCTTCACTGAACTCCGCAAGAACTACGGCAAGCGTCCGGTGCTGCATGGCATCGACCTGCAGATCGGGCAGGGCGAGTTTTTTGGCCTGGTGGGCATGAATGGCGCCGGCAAAACCACGCTGCTCAAGTGCCTGCTGGATTTTTGCGCCACCGATGGCGGCAGTATTGAGATTGCCGGGGTCAGCCACCGGCAGACCGAGTCGCGCAAGCCGCTGGCTTTCTTGCCCGAGCGCTTCATGCCGCCGTACTACCTGAACGGGCGGGATTTTTTGAAGTACATGCTCAAGTTGCAGGGCCTGAGCTACAACGAAGCGCGCGCGCTGGAAATGTTGGCCGCGCTGGACCTGGACGCAGCGGCGCTGAGCCGGCCGGTGCGGGCTTACTCCAAGGGCATGACGCAAAAGCTCGGGTTGGCTGCGTGTTTTCTGGCCAACAAGGATATTTACGTGCTGGACGAGCCCATGAGCGGACTGGACCCTAAGGCGCGTGCGCTGCTCAAGGCGCAACTCACGCGACAACGCGAGGCCGGCCGCACGCTGTTTTTCAGCTCACATGCACTGGCGGATGTGGAAGAAATCTGCGACCGCATGGCCATCCTGCACCAGGGCCAGCTGCGCTATGTTGGCTCCCCCGCCGGCTGCCGCGAGCAGTTTGGCGCTGCCACGCTGGAGCAGGCTTACCTGACCTGTATTGCCTGACGGCCATGGATCCCCGCGTGCGCGAGGATGACGGATGCTCGTCATTCCCGGCCACGACCGGGAATCCAGGGCTTCATGGATCCACGGTCAAGCCGGAGATGATGCCTTGGCCAGCAGCTGCAGGCCTATCGCCTCTTGCCCGGCGCCGCGAGCAGCGCGCAGGCGAAAGCGTGTTTCGGCGTCAAATTCCGCCAACATCGCGGTGGCCATGTCGTCGATCAGCCGGTTCAGCGGCGTGCCGCGGCTTTTGGCCAGCAGTTTCAGCCGACGGTGTTTGTCGTCAGACAGCCGTACTGTCAGTGCGCTCATGTCATAACTCCTTCAAAAAGTCCTCGGGTGAAAGTAGGCGCAAGGGTTCAAAACGCAACTCGGCGCCGCGCAAATCGCGAAGATTTCGCGTCACGATGACAGCGGCATCACCCGCAATCGCCAATTCAACCAAGTGGTTGTCGGACTCGTCTTTCAGATTGGGGCGCCACAAAAAGTAAACCCGCGTCCATTCACAAAGCGCCAAAAAGCTGTCGAGCAGCATGTTTCGCTCAGCAGCGTCCAGGCGGCTCCTGGCAAATAGCTCATGTCGGCCAAGAGTGGCCTCGAATTCGGTCAGCAGCGCCACCCCCATCAATGGCACAAGCCGGTGCTCCATGCAGGCACGCACCACCGCGTTGGAGGCACCAACGCCCATGCAGGCGCCGACAAACACATTGGTATCAATGACGACTCGCATACTCTTATGGTATCAAAAATGCCACCTTTGATTACGCCAATGCAAAGTGAGGCTTGTCATTCCCGGCCACGTCCGGGAATCCAGGGCGTCATGGATCCCCGCGTGCGCGAGGATGACGCACAGGCAGTCGAAGACGCCGACCCTAATCCGCCGCGCCCAGCGCCAGCGCCTCGGTTCGCGATATCGCCATTGCCTGTTCGTCAGGCGCAGCCAGGGTGGGCCAGCCGGCCAGGTGCTGCTGGGCCAGGTCGCCCAGGGCGCTGACCCACTGGGCGTCGTCATTGAGGCAGGGGATGTAATGAAAGGTCTCGCCACCGGCCTCCAGGAAGGCGTGGCGGGCTTCCATGTTGATTTCTTCCAGGGTTTCCAGGCAGTCACTGGTGAAGCCGGGGCAGACCACATCGACGCGTTTCACGCCGGCCTGGCCCAGCGCGATCAGGGTGGGCTCGGTGTAGGGTTGCAGCCATTTGGCGCGGCCCAGGCGCGACTGGAAGGTGACCTTGAAAGCATCGCGCGGCAGGCCCAGCGCCTCGCCCAACAGCCGCGCGGTTTTGAAGCACTCGCAATGGTAGGGATCGCCCAGCTGCAGGGTGCGCTCGGGCACCCCATGAAAACTCATCACCAGCTGATCGGCCTGGCCGTGCGCAGCCCAGTGGCGCCGGATGCTGCCGGCCAGTGCCGCGATGTAGGCCGGGTGGTCATGGTAGTGGTTCACAAAGCGCAGCTCGGGCAGGTTGCGCACCTTGGCGGCCCAGGTGTAGACGGCGTCAAACAGGCTGGCGGTGGTGGTGGCCGAGTACTGGGGGTAGGCCGGCAGCACCAGCACGCGGGTGACCCCCTCGGTCTTGAGCGCATCCAGTTGTTCGGCAATGCTGGTCTGGCCGTAGCGCATGGCATAGCGCACCGTCACCGCATGGCCGGCCCTGGTCATCCACTGTTGCAGGGCCTGGGTTTGCTTCTCGGTCCAGACCTTGAGTGGCGAGCCTTCGGGCGTCCAGATGCTGGCGTATTTGGCCGCCGATTTGGCCGGCCGCACGCGCAGGATGATGCCGTGCAGGATCAGCAGCCAAAGCAGGCGGGGGATCTCGACCACGCGGGCATCACTCAAAAACTCAGCCAGAAAGCGCCGCACGTCAGCCGCAGTGGGCGTGGCCGGGGTGCCCAGGTTGCAGAACAGCAGGGCCGTGCGCGCCGGCTGGCCGTGGCGGTAGGGCGGCTCCTGGGCAAAAGGGGCGGTCGGTTTCGCGGGCATAAGGTATTCTCCCTCACCTATGCTCGATATTTCAGCGGTGCGGGCCATCAGCCTCGATCTTGACGACACTTTGTGGCCGGTTTGGCCCACCATTGCCCGGGCCGAACTGGCCCTGCAGGGCTGGCTCGCGCCGCGGGCGCCGGCGGCAGCGGCCCTGGTGGCGGACAGCCAGGCCCGTGCGGCCCTGCGCCAGCAGGTGATGGACGCGCGGCCCGACCTGCACCACGACCTGAGCCA
>JBEGOC010000096.1:0-5192 GCA_041182225.1 Pseudomonadota bacterium
ATCATCGGCATGTCTTACCTGCTGCTGCAGACCGGGCTGAATGACCGCCAGCGCGACTACGTCAAGAAAACCCACAGTTCCAGCCAGCACCTCCTGGGCATCATCAACGACATCCTGGATTACTCCAAGATCGAGGCTGGCAAGCTGGAGATCGAACACATCGAATTCACGCTGGATCAGGTGCTGCAGAACGTGGCCAACCTGATTGCCGAGAAAGCCTCTGCCAAGGGCCTGGAGCTGCTGTTTGACATTGACTCTGAGTTGCCGCAGCGCCTGGTGGGTGACCCGCTGCGCCTGGGCCAGGTGCTGGTCAACTACGCCAACAACGCGGTGAAGTTCACCGCGAGTGGCGAGGTCACCATCGAGATGAAGGTCCGGGAAGTTTCCGAGCGCGACATAGTGATCTACGGCGCAGTGCGCGACACCGGGATCGGGCTGACGCCAGAGCAGATTGGCAGACTGTTCCAGAGCTTCCAGCAGGCCGACACCTCGACCACGCGGCAATACGGCGGTACGGGCCTGGGGCTGGCCATCACCAAGCAGATCGTGCAGCTGATGCACGGCGAAGTCGGTGTGGACAGTGTGCATGGTGAGGGCAGTACCTTCTGGTTCACTGCGCGCCTGGGCCGCAGCGCCAACCAGGCTGTGCCACAGTTGCTGCGCGCTGACCTGCGTGGTCGGCGCGTGCTGGTGGTGGATGACAACGAGGCCGCACGGCTGCTGCTGGGCCGGTTGCTGGACGACCTGACCTTCGATGTCGATGCCGCTGAATCCGGGGCGCAGGCGCTGGATATGCTCGACCGTGCCGTGTCGCAGGGGCGACCCTATGACGCGCTGTTCCTGGACTGGCAGATGCCCGGCATGAACGGCATCGAGCTGGCCGAGAAAGTGCGGGCGCGACCCTACGAGGCACAGCCCCAGCTGGTTCTTGTGACCGGCTATGGGCGCGAAGAGGTGATACGCAGCGCCGAGGCCATGGGCATCGGTAACGTGCTGGTCAAACCGGTGAACGGATCGATGCTGTTTGACTCGGTGACCCGCATCTTCAGCACGGGGCAGCCCGACTTGCGCAGCGATCAGCCGGAAAAATCTGAGGTCACGCTGGCGGCGATCCGTGGTGCCAAGGTGCTGCTGGTGGACGACAACGACCTGAACCAGGAGGTGGGCACCGAGCTCCTGCGTGGCGCCGGCCTGGTGGTGGACGTGGCTGAAAATGGGCAAGTGGCCGTCGAGAAAGTGCGCGCCGGGCAGTTTGATGTGGTGCTGATGGACATGCAAATGCCGGTCATGGATGGCGTGACCGCGACCCGGACCCTGCGTGCCATGCCCGAGTTTGATGAATTGCCGATCATTGCCATGACCGCCAATGCCATGCAGTCGGACCGCGAAGCCTGCCGAGCCGCCGGCATGAACGACCACGTGGCCAAACCCATTGAGCCGCGCGACCTGTTTGCCACCCTACTGCGCTGGGTGCGCTACCGGGCAGCGCCTGAGGAAAAAGCTGTCCCGTTGTCGGGTGACCTGTTAGCACAGGCTGGCGTTGTTGCCGGCCTTGTTGAGCCAGAAGTGCCCTCCGGCATTCCTGGCCTGGACACGGAGCTGGGCTTGCGCCGCGTACTCGGCAAGAAGCCCGCGTACCTGAACATGCTGCGCAAGTTCGCCGCTGGTCAGCATGGGGCGGTGGACAAGGCCTTGCAGGCGCTGGAGGCGGGCGACTGGGACACGGCTGTGCGCACGGTGCACACCACCAAAGGTGTGTGCGGCAACATCGGCGCCGTCGGCGTGCAGCATCAGGCGGGCCAACTGGAAGAGGCCTTGAAAGAACGCCAGCCGCAAGAGACCTTGGTCGCTCTGGCAGCCCAGTTGCGAAGTACCCTGGAGCCGCTGGTCGCGGCCATCGCGGCCTGGTTGCCCACGGAGTCCACCGTGCAAGCAACGGTCGCTGTGGATGAAGCAGCTTTGGCGCGCGTGACATCCCGGCTACGTGAGCTTTGCGCCGACATGGACTCCGGCGCCGAGGACCTGTTGGGCGAGAACAACGCCCTGTTGCACAGTGCCTTTCCCAAGCATGCCCAAGCCATCAGCGACGCGATCAAGGGTTTCGACTTCGACCTTGCGGTCGAGCAGCTCGAAGCTGCCATGCAGGCCAGAGGCACCGCGGCTGCAGCCTAGGCGCCCCAGAGCCAGGCATACAACGGGGTTGTATGCCCTCGTCAAATTTTTCCGAACAACACGTGTGCGCCCAAGCAGGAAGCAGTGGCGAGCCCGGCAAGGGTTTTCGCTGGTCAAAGGTTTTCTCATTGCCCTACACTGGCAGTCGCAGACAACGCTTGGTTTCACCCCCTACAGGAGGCATGCTCCGATGATTGATCCTCACAAACGATTGACCGTGAAATCGGTGCTGGTTGCCTTTTCGGCGGGCGCCAGCGGCTTGGTTCTTGCCCAGGCCGGGTCCTGGCCCATGCAACCGGTCAAGATCATTCTGCCCTTTGCTGCCGGTGGTGCCACAGACGTGCTGGCCCGCGCCTTTACTGACAAACTCGCGCTTGCTCTGAAACAGCCAGTGCTTGTTGATAATCGTCCTGGCGCGGGTTCGACATTGGGCGCGGCCCAGGCGGCAGTGGCCAAGCCTGATGGCCACACCTTGATGATCATGTCGACCTCGCACCTGTTTGCGCCGGCACTGTACAAGGACCTTCCCTATGATGCGTTGACCAGTTTCGTTCCGGTCACCCGGCTGGTCAGCAGTGGATTCGTGATGGTGGTCAACCCGGCGGTTCCAGCGGCGACTGTTCGAGAATTCATCGCGCTGGCGAAGTCCCAGCCAGGCCGGCTGAATTTTGGCTCTTCAGGTAATGGCGGTAATCAGCATCTGGTCAGCCAAATGTTTCTGAACGCGAGTGCAACCGATGTCAAACACATTCCCTACAAGGGCAGTTCACCAGCCACGACCGACCTGATCGGAGGGCAGGTGCAGATGAGCTTCATGGCCCTGTCCAATGCAATTCCCCATGTCAAGGCGGGCAAATTGCGGGCGCTGGCAGTCACCACAGCACAACGATCAGCTGAACTGCCCGGTGTGCCCACCATGATCGAAGCCGGCGTGCCTGGCTTTGTGGCGACCGCCTGGCTGGCGTTGGTTGCTCCAAGAGGCACGCCGCAAAATGTAGTTGCGCGTCTGAACACCGAGTTGCAAAAAATCATGCTTGAACCGGACACGGTGAAGCTGCTGACCAACGCCGGGTTTGATGTCGAACTGGCCGGGCCCGAAGAGCTGGGCAGGTACATGCAAGATGAAGCCGGCAAATGGCTGCAATTGGCCAAGAATATGAATCTGTCTCAATGAACGTCACGCGCGCACCCCACAGTTCGCGGCCATCGGTCTGCCTGCCGACCGAGGCTTCGACCTCCGGTCGCGTAGCTGAGTGCTGGTCCGAAGGTGGCGAAGAACATTGGACCTACAAGGGCGAGGTGCGCCTGTTTATGTGGCGTAAACGCCGCATCGAACTGCCGTCCGCTGGCGTGATCCTTTGGATTCACGGGTCTTCCATGGCGTCCCAGCCAACGTTTGACCTCCAGGTGCCGGGCCGCGCCGATTCGTCCACCATGGATTGGTTTGCATCCAAAGGCTATGACTGCTGGAGCCTCGACAATGAGGGCTATGGCCGGTCTGATAAAACTCGCCCGGTCAATGCCGACCTGGCCAATGGTGTTGACGACATGGTTGCTGCCGTCCAATACATCCAGCGGGTGACGGGCTCGGAGCGGTTGCATTTGTATGGCATCTCCTCAGGGGCACTGAAGGCAGCGATGTATGCGGCCGCCCATCCCGGGCAGGTTGACCGTTTGGCGCTGGAGGCCATGGTCTGGACCGGGGTTGACAGCCCGACCCTGGCCGACCGTCGCAAAAAACTTCCGCAGTGGCTGGGCAGCCTGCGTCGGCCCCTGGGCCGTGATGACATCCGTCGTATTTTTACCCGCGACCGCGATGGTTTGGCCGACGAGGCGACCGTCAACCGCTTTGCCGATGCGGTCTTGTCGCTGGATGACTCCATGCCCAATGGCACGTATGTGGACATGTGCTCAAAGTTGCCCTGCGTGGACCCGACGGCGATTCAGGTGCCCACCTTGCTGTTGCGTGGTGAATTCGACGGCATTGCGTCCTTCGCCGATGTGGCAGCATTTTTTGAAAGAATTCCTAACATGGACAAGCAACTCTCTGTCTTGAGTGGTGTCGGACATGGGGGACTCCAAGGGCACAACCACCGCGTGGTCTACCACCTGTTGCATGGATTTTTTTCGCAGCCGGCGGCCCGTTCGGCGGCCTGGTGCTGAATGGCGTCAATGAATGACCTGCCACTCTTACCGTCACAAGGCTAGCCATGATTGATGTCCCCCCGCTGATCCAGCGCCAACCCTTCGCCCGACCCGACCCCGACCAGGTGCTGGCCCTGCGCGGCACCCCCACCGGTTTCATTGTGGACGCCATGGGCGGCAGTGGCGCGCTGGACTACCGGCTGCGGCCGGCCATTGCCGAGCAGTACGCGTTTTGCGGCGTGGCCTTGACGGTGAACGCCGGGCCGGGCGACAACCTGGCGCTGGTGCATGCCTTGCAAGACGTGCAGCCCGGTGATGTGCTGGTGGCTACCACGGGCGGCTTCACCGGCTGCGCCATCACCGGTGACCTGGTGCTGGGCATGGCCAAGAACAGTGGCGCCGTCGGTTTTGTGAACGACGGCGGGGGGCGCGATCTGGTGGGCCTGCGCCATGTCGGACTGCCGGCCTGGGCGGTGGGGGTCACGCCCAACTCGCCCCAGCGCCACCGCCCCGGCACCATTGGTTTTGCCATTGCGCTGGCCGGGCACCCGGTGGCCTCGGGCGACGTGGTGGTGGCCGACCTGGACGGTGTGGTGGTGGTGCCACAGGCGCGCATCGCCGAGGTGCTGGCCCGGTTGCCGCAGGTACGGGCGGCCGAGGCCCGGGCCGATGCCGCAGTACGCGAGGGCGCCCGCCTGCCGTCATTCCTGGCGGTGGACACCACACCTCCAACACCCGCAGCGCCCAAGCCATGAAAGTCGCCCTGATTGGCACCGGTGCCATGGGCTGCATTTTTGGCGCGGCCTTGGCCCGTGGCGGCGCTGAGCTGGTATGCCTGGATCGCAATCCTGAGGTGGTGGCAGCCCTGCAGCAGC
>JBEGOC010000097.1:0-4024 GCA_041182225.1 Pseudomonadota bacterium
GGTGTCGCTGCACTGGGGCGACAACTGGGGCCTGGACATCCCGGCCGAACAGCGGCAGTTTGCTCACTGCCTGATCGAACTCGGCGCGGCCGACCTGCTGCACGGCCACTCCTCGCACCACCCGCGCGGCATCGAGGTCTACCAGGGGCACCTGATCCTGTACGGCTGTGGCGACCTGATCAACGATTACGAGGGCATTGACGCGCACCCGCCGTTTGACCCCAGCGCCACCTGCCTGTACTTTGCCGAGCTGGACCGCAGCAGCGGCCGGCTGCTCACGCTGGAGCTGGTGCCCCTGCAACTGCGCCAGCTGCGGCTGCAGCGCGCCGACGCCGCCACCCGGGGGCAACTGCACCGCTTGCTGAGCCCGGCCTGCCGCAGCCTGGGCACCGACCTGAGCACCGAGCCTGCCAGCGGCGGGCACGACAGCTGGCAACTGCACTGGCCGGCCTGAGCCAGGTACGGACCCGGTAGGGACCGGGTACAGACCGGGCCGCGGTACAGTAGACTCACGCGTTGCGACTGAGCCGGCCACTTGCCGCCGCCCGCTGCAACCTCCAACGTAACCCAACCCAACACGGTCCCCGACCCCGCATGAGCCAACACGAACTCGATTACCGCAGCCCCGCCGTGACCCAGGCCCGGGCCGACCTGGCGCTGGCCCTGCGCGCCGCCGCCCACCACGGCCTGTCAGAGGGCGTGTGCAACCATTTCAGCGTGGAGCTGGCCGATGGTTCGGGCCGCTTTTTGCTCAACCCGCAGGGCTTGCTGTGGCAGGAGGTGCAGGCCGACGATATTGTGCTGATCGACGTGCAGGGTCAGCGCCTGGCCGGGCGTCACCCGGTGGAGGCCACCGCCATGCACATCCACTCGGCCATCCACCGCCTGGCCGGCAAGGCCTGCGTGCTGCACACCCACATGCCTTATGCCACGGCCCTCACCCTGACCCAGGACCGGGCGCTGGACACCACGCTGTCGCAAAACGCCATGCGCTTTCATGGCCGGGTAGCGGCTGACCCCCACTACAACGGGCTGGCGCTGGACGCCAGCGAGGGCGAACGCATCGCGCTGGCGATGCACGGCGCCGATGTGGTGTTTCTAGGCAACCACGGGGTGGTGGTGTGCGGGCGCCAGATCGCCCATGCCTACGACGACCTGTATTTTCTGGAGCGGGCCTGCATGATGCAGGTGCTGGCCCAGTCCACCGGCCGGCCGCTGGCGCCCTGCAACCCGGCGCTCGCCGACCGCGTGGGCTCGCAAACCGAAAGTGAACGGCAGCAGTCCGAGCTGTTTTTTGAGGCGCTGCGGCGCACGCTGTAGGCCGGCCGCCCAAGCACCCCGGACAACGGCAGTCTTAGCGCCGCATCTGGCGCTCGCGCTTGCCTTCGCTGTCGATGGCAGCCACCAGCAGGCTGAGCTCTTGCGAGAGCACATCCAGCACATCATCCAGCGTGGCCAGCCCGACCAGCTCGCCCTGCGCGCCGACCACCGGCACCCGGCGCACGCCCTTGTGCCGCATGCTGCGCACCAGGTCGATCAGCGAATCGTCCTCGCGCGCGGTGATCAGGTCGGTGCTCATCACGTCTTCGGTGCGCAGCGTCGCCGGCTCCAGGTCGGCCGCCACCACGGCGGTGACGATGTCGCGGTCGGTCAGGATGCCCACCACCACCCGCAGACCGCCGGTTTCTTCCACCACCACCAGGCTGCCCACATGGTTCTCGCGCATCAGCCGCGCCGCACCGTTGAGCGGCGTGCTGCGAAACGCAATGGTCACACTGCGCGTGCAAATCTCCCCAACCGACAAACTTTCACCCATGTTCTTACTCCCTGCTGTTGATCCACTGTGCCATTGCCCTGCCTGCACCCAAGGGCTATCTCCGCACGCTCTGATGTCATCCCCGCGCAGGCGGGGATCCATGGATGCCCGGTCAAGCCGGGCATGACGGACCGGCGTAACGACAAATCTCCAAAGGCTACTCAGCCCATGCCGTGTTTGCCCAGGCTCACGCGGCGGGCCTGGAGGCCGTCGCGGCCGGGCTCGGGGATGAACTGGACGCGGCTGCCGGTCTGCAAATGTTCGAATGGGGTGTCGGCCAGGTTGTCGCGGCTGAAGTAGTACTCGTCACCGGTCGGGGTGCGGATGAAACCGTAGCCCTCGCTGTCGTTGAGCCGCACCAGCTCACCATGCAGGGGCACCGGGTGGGTTTTTTCTTGGCCGCGACGCTGGCGTACCACCTCCTGCAGCTGGCGTTTCATGTCGTCAAAGGCATCGCGCAGGGCCACATACACATCCTCATGGTGCACCCGGTTCACCACCAGCTCATGGCCGGGCAGGGTCAGGTCCAGGCGCACGCCATACGGGCGACCCTGGTGTTTGTGCTTTTGCTCCAGGTCGATCAGCACCCGGCAGGCCATGATGTCGGTGGCAAATGCGTCAAGCTTGAGCGCATGCGCCCGGGCGCTGGCTGCCAGAGCCTCGGACGCCTCCATGCCATGAAACTGGATGTGCACTTCTTGCTTCATTGATGACCCCGACCGCGTTGACCGCCTGGCGCTGGCCCGAATGCCCGCCCCAATCCGTGCCCCTCACGGCACTGGCCCCGATTCTGGCGGGCACTGCACCGGCCCGGTTGCGAATGCGCAAGTGCGTCATACACTGCAGCCGAGGCGCCGATCCCCCTTGGTTGCCACCCTCTGCCCGTCACCCCTGATTGCCATCCCTGATTGCCATCGCTGACCCCACCCGAGCATGTTTGAGCTGCTGCGCACCTTTTCCTGGCAAGAGCTGCGCCACCACCCCTGGCGCAACGCCGCCGCCGTGTTGGCGGTGATGCTGGGCGTGGCGCTGGCGTTTTCGGTGCACCTGATCAATGCCTCGGCACTTGATGAATTTGCCCAGGCCACGCGCTCGGTCAGCGGCCAGCCCGATCTGAGCCTGAGCAGCGCCCAGGGCAGCTTTGACGAGACCGTGTTTGCGCTGGTGGCGCGCCACCCGCAGGTGGTCAGTGCCTCGCCGGTGCTGGAAATCAATACCCAAGCCGTGGGCAGTGTGGCGGAGCGGCTGCCGCTGCGCGTGGTGGGGGTGGACCCCATCGTGGTGGCGGCGGTATCGCCCGACCTGCTGCCCCGGCCCGAGGCCGACGCCGACCGGCTGGCACTGTTCGCCCCGGCCACCGTGTTTTTGAACGCCAGCGCACGCCAGCGATTGGGCCGCAGCGGCGTGCAGCTGCAGACCGGGTTGCGGCTGCAGCCGGTGGCCGTGGCCGGCAGCCTGAGCAGCGGCGGCGCCCCGCTGGCGGTGATGGACATTGGCGCGGCGCAAGAGCTGGTTGGTCGCCAGGGCCAGCTCAGCCGCATCGACCTGCGCCTGCAAGCCGGCGCCGACCGCGCCACCGTGGTGCGCGAGCTGCAGGCCAGCCCCGGCTGGCCCGCCGGCCTGGGCCTGAGCGAGCCGGGCGACGCCGCCGAGCGCCTGGGCAATCTGTCGCGCGCCTACCGCGTCAACCTGACGGTGCTGGCCTTGATTGCGCTGTTCACCGGCGCCTTTCTGGTGTTTTCGGTGCTGGCGCTGAGTGTGGCCAAACGCGCCCAGCAGTTTGCCCTGCTGGGCGTGCTGGGCCTGGGCGCCCGGGCCCGGCTGGCGCTGGTGCTGTGGGAGTCGCTGGCGCTCGGCCTGGTGGGCAGTGTGGCCGGGGTGGCGCTGGGCACGGCGCTGGCGGCGCTGGCGCTGCGTTTGCTGGGCGGCGACCTGGGCGGCGGCTACTTCCCTGGCGTGGCACCTCCGTTGCAATGGCACATCAGCGCGGCGCTGCTGTACGGCCTGCTGGGGGTGGTGGCGGCGCTGGCCGGCGGCTGGTGGCCGGCCCGGCAGGCGCAACAGTTGCCGCCGGCGCCAACCCTCAAAGGCCTGGGCAGTGCTGCCGCGCGAGCGCCGCAGCGGTGGCTGAGTATGGTTTTGATAGCAGCCGGCCTAGCCCTGACAAGGGCGCCAGCCGTTTTTGACCTACCCGTGGCGGCCTATCTG
>JBEGOC010000098.1:0-17247 GCA_041182225.1 Pseudomonadota bacterium
ATCACGCGCTGTGCGTGCTCGGCAGGCGGTAACGCGCTGTGACGCGCCACCGCCTCCAGCAGTTGCCGGCCGATGCGCAGGGTGGGTGTGAGCGACTGGCCGGCATTTTGCGGCACCAGCGCGACCTTGCCGCCACGGATCGACTCCAGCGCCGGCCGTGACAGGCTGAACATCTCGCGTTCGCCAAAATGCACGCTGCCACCCATCACCCGCAGGCCAGCCTTCAGGTAGCCCATGGCCGCCAGAGCCAGCGTGCTCTTGCCGGAGCCACTCTCGCCCACCAGGCCCACGGTCTCGCCGCGCCGGATCTGGAAGTCGATGTTGCGCAACACCGGCAACATGTCGCCGGCCTGGCTGGCAAAGCCGACGCTGAGGTCACGAATATCAATCAGGGGCATGGCGTCCATCTCAGATCGGCGCCTTCTGGGCTCGGTCGACACCCAGCGTTTTGGCCAGGGCATCGGCGGTTAGGTTGATGCCGATGATCAGTGAGCTCAGCGCCACAATCGGGTAGAGGCCGGACCAGGGTGCAATCGCCAGAAAGGTGCGCGAGTCGGCCACCATCAGGCCCCAGTCCGGCGTGGGCGGTGACACGCCAAAGCCCAGGAAGGACAGCGAGCTGAAGGCCAGCAGCATCCAGGACCAGCGCATGGCGCCCTCCACCATCAGGGCATCCAGCACATTGGGCAGCAACTCCTTGCGGATGATGGCAAAACGGCCGTGGCCCCGGGCCCGGGCCGCCAGCACAAAGTCGCGCGCCACCACGTTGTGCGCCGCGGCCCGCGCAATGCGGATGACCGGAATACCGTAAAACACGGCCAGGGTCGGAATCAGCACTTCGATGCCGGTGCCAAAAGTGGCAATCAACAACAACATCTTGAGGATCCAGGGCAGGGCCAGGAAGGCGTCCACCACCCGCATCAGCACGTCATCAAGCCGGCCACCGGCCAGCCCCAGGTAGATCCCGACAAAACCACCCCACAGCACCGCCAAGGGCGTGGCCACCACGGTCACCAAGATCGCCTCACGGCCGCCCAGCAGCGTCCGGGTCAGGACATCACGCCCCAGGTGGTCGGTGCCCCACCAATGCGTGGCATCGGTGGGGCTCAGGATCAAGGAGGCACTGATGGCCTTGAAATCAAAGGGCACCAGCCAGGGGCTGGCGACGGCAATGAACAGATGCGAGAGCACCAGCAGCAAACCGATGGCGCCTGACGGCCGCGACGCCATCTCTCGCAGCGTTCGGACCACGCCCCGGCTTCGGCCAGCACGCTGTGTGTTGGCGGTGGTGATGGCAGCAGCAGTGGTGGCGTCGATCGTGCTCATGCTCGCCGCCCTGCAGCGGTTCGCAGCCGCGGATTTGCCACCAGGGTCAAGAGATCGGCCGTCAGGTTGACGACCACGTAGACCGAGGCCACGATCAGCGCAATGGCCTGCACCAGCGCCAGGTCACGGTCCGAAATGGCGCCGATCATCAGGCGGCCCAGGCCGGGGTAGTTGAACACCATCTCGATCACCACCACCCCGCCGAGCAGCCAGGCCACCGTCAAAGCCACGACATTGATGGCTGGCAGCAGCGCATTGGGCAACACATGGCGCCAGACCATGGTGCGGTAGGGCACCCCCTTGAGGGTGGCCATGCGCACATAGTCGCTGTCCAACACTTCGATCATGCTGGAGCGCACGGTGCGCAAGATATGAGCGGTCATGACCATGGCGAGCGCAGCCACCGGCAGAATGATTTCCGGGAAGAATTTGGACAGCGGCGCATCAGGCGGCGTCAGCACGATGCCGGGCAACCAGCCCAGCCAACCGCTGAAGACCAGGATCAGCAGAGTGGCCGACACGAACTCGGGGATGGTCATGGCGCCAATCGCCAATGCCGACAGCCCCAGATCAAGCCACTTGTCCCGGCGCAAGGCGGCCAGGATGCCGGCCACAAAAGCCAGGGGCAAGCCGACGGCCAGCGCCGTGATGCCCAGCAACAGGGAGTTCTTGACCCGGTCCGCCACCAGCGTGCTGATGCGCTTGGTGCTGTGGGCAGAAAAACCCAGGTCGCCCCGCAGGGCCGCACTGGCCCACTCCAGGTAGCGCAGCGGCGCGGGACGGTCCAGGCCCAATTCCTGGCGGCAGGTGATCAGGCGTTGGCCCTGCGCATCCTGCTTTAGCACCGCCGTGCAGGCATCACCGGGCAGCACTTCCACCGCTGCAAAAATGATCAGGGAAACGAGGCCGACCGTGATCAGGCCCAGCATCAGACGACGCAGAATCATTCTCAGCATAGTGAAAGCCCAGGGGTGCAGGGAGGGCTGCTGCGCCCACGCGTTGCAGCAGCAGAGGTGGCGCCGGCGGCCAGGCCAGCGCCTGAGCGCAGACGTTCAGTCAACCGTGATGCGGTTCCAACGGATGGTGAAGTTCTCCACCGCATCCAGGTTTTTGACACGGGCCGTGGTGGCCACGGTCAGCGTCGCGTGGAAGCCGACCAGGGTACCGCTGTTTTCCCAGAGGTACTCCTGGGCCTGCTGGTACTTGGCTTTGCGCCTGTCAAAATTGAGATCCTTGCGGGCATCGTCCACCATGGCATCGAACTTGGCGTCCTTGAAGAAGCTCTCGTTCCAGGTGGCACCACTGCGGTAGATTTCATTCAGGGCGGCGTCGGCGGGGCGTTGGTTCCAGCGGGTCATCGACACCGGCCGCTTCATCCAGATCTCGTTGAAGTAACCGTCAGAGGGAACCTGCACGATCTTGGCGCGGAAGCCAGCGGCAGCCACCTGCTGTTGGAACACCTCGGCCATGGCTGGCCACACACCCTCAACCGTGCTCACAGGGATCTCAAAATCCAGGCCGTTGGGGTAGCCCGCTTCGGCCAGCAAGGCCTTCGCTTTGGGAATGTCCTGGTTGCAGGTGCTGAGCCAGCGGTACTGGTCAGCGGGGCCGACCGGGGTGTCACAGGACAAACTGCCCAAGCCGCCGGCCGCCAGGTCGAGCATGGCTTTGCGGTCCACGGCCAGACGCACCGCCTTGCGCACCCGCACATCGTCCCAGGGCTTCACATCGGTACGGAACACAATCCCGCGCCAGTTGCCGGTCGAGACATACTGAAACGCGAAACCACCGCTGCGCTCCAGCAGGGTTTTCTGCTGCGGCGTCACGCTGGTGGGCAGCATGTCGATCTGCTTGCCCATCAAGGCTTGGAAGCGGGCCTGCGCATCCGGGATGCCGATGATCTCCACCTTGGCCACACCCGGGGGGCCGTCAAAGTAGTTCATGTTGGCCACCAGCGTGGAGGTGCCCTGGGCATCAAACTTCTCCAGCTTGAACGGGCCGGTGCCGATGCCGGTGGTCTTGATGGTGTCGCCCGACCCGTCCGGGATCATCATCAGGCGGTAGTCGGTCAGCACCAGCGGCAGGTCGGCATAGGGGGCTGTCAGCGTCATCTTGACGGTCTTGGCGTCCACCGCCTCGATCTTGTCGATCATCCTGATCGACGCGCGGGCCGGGGAATCCATCTTCGGGTCCTGCACCCGCTTCAAGGAATACACCACATCCGCTGCGGTGAAGGCTTTGCCATTGTGAAAGGTGACGCCGTCGCGCAACTTGAAGGTCCATTCGGTAGCCGCCGCGTTGGAAGCCCAGCTCACGGCCAAGTCAGGCGCAGGCTTGCCATCAAGACCAGGACGCACCAGCCGGTTCATGATTTTTTCGGTCACGGTGAAGACCCGTCCCTTAGAGATCGGGTCGACGTCAGAGGCATTGCCAAACTGAACCTCATGCGCCTGCCGCAGGGTGCCTGAAGGCGCTGCCCAAGCCAGCGTGGCACCGGTCAGTGCCGCCATCGCGATGACCAAAGTAAATTTTTTCATATCAAGTCTCCTGAAGAAAGCATTGAGGACAGCTGTCCGAATTCACGCCACTGGCCAAGCCGCTGGTGGGCCAATCTCTGTGGACGATACAAGTATGCCTTTGCCAATAGACCATTACAAATGACTTTTGAAGCCACCGTAGATAAAAATTTTTATATTTATGAATGCATCTGCCATCTACCGCATCAGATGTCGGTTCAGCCAGGCCACCATCGCGGCCAGGTAATCCGGCGGATGGGTGGCACCGGGAAAATCCGGGCCGTGGCCAGCGCCCGGTATGCGCAGCAACTCGACCGGCACGCCCACGCCCTTGAGTGCCGCCTGCATCAGTACCGACTGCTCGTAGGGCACCAGCACATCGGCGTCACCGTGGATCAGCAAACAAGGCGGCGCCGCCGGAGAAACGTGGCTCAGCGGTGACGCCTCAAGGTAGGTGCGCTGCTCAGTTGCATAACCACCGCCCGCCTCGCCGCGGTAGGGCATGCCGATGAAGCTGGCGACGATGCCGCTGCCATCGCCACTGACGAAACGCGTCAAGTCCACCAAGGGAGCCCGCGCCACCACGCACTGCACGCTGGCGTCTTGTCGGTTGACAGGGTCAGCATCGTCCGCAGCGCCGGCACTGGCCTGCATGCCCAAGAGGCTCACCAAGTGTCCGCCCGAAGAGCCACCGCAGGCGCCAATGCGATCTGCATGGATGCCAAAGCGCTCAGCATGCCGGCGCATGAACCGCACGGCGCGGCGGGCATCCTCGATGGCCGCCGGGTAGCGATGGCGGGGTGCGGCCCGGTGGTTGATGGCAAAGACGGTGTAGCCGGCGGCGCACATGGCCTCGATGTAGGGCAGCCCCAGCGGCGTTTCTTTGAGCGGCGTGGCGTCATGACCCAGGGGGGCGTGCCAGCCGCTGCCGTTGATGTAAATGACGCCATGGCCATGGCTCTGCTCAGGCTGATGAACATCGAGCAGCAGGGCCAGGCCCGAATGCATGCCATACACGATATTGGACTGGGTTTGGCGCATGGTGGGCCCTTCGCGTGTTGAAACTGCGCCATTCTTGCATGCGCAACCCCGCTGTTCCCCCATGTCTAGGCTGGGATTACGATACACCCCATGCACCGATATCCCAGACTGATCGCCATCGGTGGTGGTGGCTTTACCCACGCCGCCGACCCGGCGCTGGAAGACTTCATCCTTGCCGTGTCGGGCCGCGCGCGACCGCGCATCGGCTTCATTGGCACCGCGAGCAACGACGACCCGGTCAAGATTGCCCGGTTCTACGAACGTTTTTCACCCAGGGCCGAACGGCTGACCCACCTGGCGGCAGGCAGCACAGCGGCTGACACCACCCAGTGGACCGAGGGGTTGGACATCATCTATGTCGGCGGCGGCAACACCTTGCGCCTGATTCACCATTGGCGCCAGAGCGGGCTGGACCAGGTGCTGATGGCCACGGCCCGGCGCGGCGTGTTGCTGGCGGGCGTCAGCGCCGGCGCCAGCGTCTGGTTCGGGCACGCCCTGTCTGATGCCGGAGGGCAAGGCCTTCAGCCAGTGGCCGGCATCGGCCTGGTAGCCGGCAGTTGCTGCCCGCATTACGACAGCGAACCGCAACGCCCACCGGCCTATACCGCGGCCATTGCCTCAGCCACTTTGCCGCCGGGCGTGGCCATTGACGACGGGGTCGCGCTGCTGATCGATGGGGCCGGGCAGATGTCGGCATTTTCGGCGCGGCCCGGGTCCGGCGCGTACCACATCACCCGCGTGGCTCAAAGTGGCGATGCGGCTTCCGCCTCGATCCAGGCGCACACCGCATTCACCGCCGGCACCGACCGGGCGCCGGGCCGGCTGAGCAAATAGTAGCCGCGCGCCGGGTGCAACTCGGTGTCAAACGGGCAGACGAGGCGACCTGACGCGACCTCACCCAGCACAAACGGGAAGGTTCCCATCACCACCCCCTGCCCGTCCATGGCAGCCTGCAGGGCCAGGTTCGAATCACGCGTGACGGTTTCACGCGCAAAGCGCAGGTCGGGTTGGCCAACCAGCTTGAGCCAGGCAATCCACTCCTCCCGATCCCACTGGTGGATGATCGGGTAGCGCGCGAGGTCAGCGGGACCGGACAGGCCGCCGCGCTCGGCCAACAGGGCCGGGCTGAGCACAGGGCGGTAAATGACGTCCAGCAGGCGATGGGCATCCAGCCCCTGCCAATCGCCAATACCCCAGTCCACCGCGATAGTGGCCACCAACTGCTCGGCATTGGTGATGCGCGGGCTGTGGTGCAGCACCAGCTCGATATTGGGGTTGAGCCGGTAGAACTTGCTCAGGCGCGGGATCAGCCAGCGGGCGCCAAAGATCGGGCCCACCGCCAGCGTCACCGTCTTGCGATTGGACGAGATGTGGGTCTCCACCTCAGCCCGGATGTCGTCAAAAGCCCGGCTCATCACCCGCGCCAGCGACCGCCCCGCATCAGTGAGGAACACCTTCCGTGTTTTTCGGACGAACAGCAGGCAACCCCAGTCCAGCTCCAGTTGCCGAATCTGGTTGCTGACGCTGGTGGGTGTCACACTCAATTCTTCGGCCGCCGCCTTGAAACTGAGCAAGCGGGCCGCTGCCTCAAAGGAACGCAGGGCGGTCAGGGGTAGGCGTTGATGTGCGCTTTTCATGGGACACCACAGTTTACTGATAAAAAAAATTTGACGTATGACACCGAATTAATCATTTGTCGGCCCTGACGTAAACATTAAAAATCAACAACTTGAACCCGCACACAGATCACCGCAAGTTAAGCAAGGCGCGGCCATGCCCCTAGGTCGGGTGCGCATTCAAACCAGTGACGAGGCGCGTCTGCTGGCCCGTCGCCGCCTGCCACGGCTGGTGTTTGACTACATTGACGGTGCCGCCGGCAAAGAACGCGCAGCGGCCCGCAACCTGGATGCGCTGGACGCCCGGCAACTGCTGCCGCGCGTGCTGGCGCCGGCTGACGCGTGCAGCCTGGGCCAGCGGTTTCTGGGCCAGACCCTTGCGCTGCCTTTTGGCATCGCACCCATGGGCATGTGCAACCTGGCCTGGCCCGGCGCCGATCAGCTGCTGGCCGCAGAAGCCGTGCGGCGCGGCATGCCCCATGGCATCTCCACCGCCGCGTCGAGCAAGCTCGAGGCCATGGCCGAGCAGGCGGGCGCCTTGGCCTGGTTTCAACTCTATGTCACCGGCACGCTGGACGCCGCCTGGGGATTGGTCGACCGCGCTCAAGCCGCGGGCTATCAGGTGCTGATCCTGACGGTCGATGTGCCACGGGTCGCACCACGACCCCGCGATCAGCGCAATGGCTTCACCATGCCGTTTCGTATCGGACCGCGCCAGTTCATGGATTTCGCGCTGCATCCGCATTGGTCGATCGCCAGTCTGATTCATGGCATGCCAGGCCCGGCCAATTTTGACAATGCGCCCGGCGGCCAAGGCTTTGACCGCCATGCCAGCCGCGCCGGCGCCAACTGGGCTTTTCTGGACGAGCTGCGGCGCCGCTGGAATGGCCGACTCATCGTCAAGGGGGTGCTGTCACCCGATGACGCGCAACGCATTCAAGCCGCCGGCGCCGATGCGATTTACGTCTCCAACCATGGTGGGCGCCAACTCGACAGCGCACCGGCTGCCATCACCGCGCTGGCGCGCGTGCGCGCGGCCGTGGGGCCTGACTACCCGCTGGTCTTTGACAGCGGCGTGCGATCGGGCGAAGACATCCTCAAAGCCCTGGCCTGCGGCGCAGATCTGGTGATGCTGGGTCGCCCCCTGCTGTACGCGCTGGGCGCGGACGGCGCGCGCGGCCTGGCCAGCCTGCTCGATGCCCTCGTGGCTGAGCTGGGCGTGGCCATGGCCCAGCTGGGCCTGGCCAACGTGGGTGACATCCGCGCCAGTCATCTGCTACCCAACGATTTTTGAACAACAGCTGGAGATGCCATGAACGAGACAACACCCCCCAAACTGCGCGGCGGCGCCCTGCTGGCCAGAGCCCTGGTGGAAAAAGGCGTTGAACATGTCTTCACGCTCGCTGGCGGTTTCTGCAACCCGGCACTGGAAGGCTTTATGGACTGCGGCACGCGGGTCATCAACTGCCCGCACGAGCAGGTGGCCGGCCACTTGGCCGATGCCCACACCCGCATCACGCGTCAACCGGCGGTCTGCCTGGTCGGGCCGGAGGGCTTTGCCAATGCCGTACCAGCCATGATGGAAGCCTGGGGCGAGCGCTCACCGGTGATCTTCGTCACCGGCTCCAGCACGCTCAAGCGGCGCGGTGCCGGTGGCTTCAAGGAAATTGATGACGTGGCGATTGCCGCACCGCTGACCAAGCACAGCATCAGCATCACCGACGGCACCCGCATCAGCGAGTGCGTGGACCGGGCCTGGAAAATAGCCACCAGCGGCTACCCTGGGCCGGTGCACCTGAGCCTGCCGGTGGACATCATGTTCTCGTCCTTCCCCGCCGACGCCGGGCGCGAGGAACGCCCCTATACTCGCGGCGCCACGCCGCCACCGCGCGCCTGGCCCGACCCATCGGCACTGGCGCCCCTGCTGGCCCTGATCGCTGCGGCCAAACGCCCCATTCTGATTGGTGGTCATGGCGTCTGGTGGTCCGGCAGCGCGCCCAAACTGGAGGCCACCGGCACCGCGCTGCACATTCCCATTTTCAACATCCCGTACCACCAGAAGCTGCTGGGCGAACACTGCGAGGCCTACATGGGCCTGGCGGACATTCACCAGTACCAACCCTCACGCCAAGCGCTGGAGGCCTGTGACCTGGTCATCATGATCGGCGGGCGCCTGGACAACCAGATGAATTTCGGCAACGCGCCGCTGTTTCCAGACTCGCTGCAATTGGTGTGCGTGAACGGCTCGGACGAGGAAATCCAGATGAACCGCTCGGCCGACCATGTGCTGCTGAGCGACCCGGGCGCCTTTCTGGACGCACTGCTGGCTCTCAAGGCCAACGGGGGCTGGAAGCTTCAGCGCGACTGGTTCGACACCAACCGCCAGTGGCGCAGCGAGTGGGTAGCCAAGACCTTGGGCGACCTGAAGCAGGACACCGACGCCACTGCCCTGAACGGCGGAAAAATTCATCCCTTGCAGTTGTCGCTGGATGTGCAGGCCGAGATGGGCCCTCAGGACTGGCTGGTGTTCGATGGCGGCAACACCCACTTTTGGTCCGAGATCGCCGTGAATTTGGCGGGCTGGCACGGCCAGCAACTGGCCGGCATCCTGCATCCGGGCAGCTTCAGCCTGTTGGGGGTGGGCGTGTCGCTGGCCGTGGCCGCCAAGAATACCCACCCCAATGCCACCGTGGTGCTGATCAGTGGCGACGGCGCCTTTTTGTCAGGCGGCCTGTCGATCGAGGCGGCCTTTCAGGAGAACTTGCCGATTGTGGTGGTGATCGACAACAACGGCGGGCTGGACTGCATCTCGCAACAGCAAGAGCGCCTGTTTGCCAACGGCAAACACTTTGCCACCGACTTCCGCGATATCCCGTTCCACACCCTGTTTGAAGGGATGGGCGGCCACGGCGAACTGGTGGAGCGGCGCGAGCAACTGGGGCCGGCGATCCGGCGCGCCATCGCCAGCGGCAAGACCGCCTGCGTCAACGTCAAAGCCAAGGGCGTGATCAGCCCGATCGTGCTGGCCACCACGAGCAAGCGCGACAAAGCCTCGATCGAATAAACCACAAGGAACGCCATGGCCACGCTCAGCACCCATACCCTGAATTCGGTCGACGGGACCCATGCCGGCTCGGTTGGCGTGTCATTGTTTCGGATCATGCCGGGCGGTACACGCCTGCCCGTTTTTGAAGCTGCCACCGATGCTGGCGGTCGCCTAACCCAGCGCATCGCCCCGGCAGACGTCGACACCGCAGCCGACTATGAGCTGGTGTTCCAGACCGGCGCCTATTTCGCCACGCGCGGGCTGCTACTGGCCGGGCTGCGTATTCAGCGCGAGGTGGTGATCCGCTTCTGCATGCCCGACTCCGAGGCGGCCTACCACATGCCCCTGGTGATGGCGCCCAACGGCTACAGCGTTTGGCTGTCCAGCTGACCCATTCCAAAGCCTATCCATTCACACAGAAAACCCAACATGTCACGTCCATCATCGATGAAAGCCCGCATCCTGACAAGTGTGGCCATGATGCTTGCCATGGCCGGCGTCGTGGCTGCGCAAGACAACTACCCAAGCCGGTCCGTCAAGATGATCGTGGCGCAACCGCCAGGCAATTCGGCGGACTTGGTCGGACGGATGATCAGCGAACGCCTCAGCCGCACGCTTGGCCAGGCGGTGGTGGTGGAAAACCGACCCGGAGCCAGTGGCGCCATTGGCATGGCCGCGCTTGCATCGGCGCAGGCGGATGGCTACACCATAGGCATCGGCGGGATTGGGCAGTTGGCCCTGAACCCGACGCTGTACACCAAGTTACCTTACGACGCACAGAACGGCTTCACCACCTTGGCCATTGTGTACCGCGGGCCCATGCTGTTCATGGTTGATCCGGCGTCACCGATCACCAGCTTGAAAGAGCTGGTTCAGCAATCCCAGGCCCAAGCGGCCGGGCTGGACTTCGCCTCTGCCGGGACAGGTTCGATCATGCATTTGGTCGGCGAACAGTTTGCCCGGACCACCAAGGCAAAGATGTCGCACGTACCCAACCGCGGCACCGGTGCTGCCGCCACGCTGGTGTTAGGTAAACATGCGGCTGTGCTCATCGAAAATGTCACCGCCAGCATGGCTTTTGTACGCTCGGGCCAACTGCGACCGTTGGCAATCACCAGCGCACAACGTCACCCTTCTTTGCCCAATGTGCCCAGCATCGTAGAAGCCGGCTTCCCGGGCTTGGTCACCGAGGGCTGGCTAGCCCTGGTGGCGCCAGCAGGGCTGCCAGTTGCTGTGCGAGACCGTCTGGCAGAGGAGGTCCGCAAAATCATCATGATGACGGATTACCAAGCCTGGACCATTGGCAGTGGTGGCTTGGCAGAACCGGTTTCGCCCGAACAATCCGCCAACTATGTCCGGACTGAGGCCTCACGCTGGGCCGAAGTCATTCGCTCGGTCGGGCTGAAGCTCGACTAAACGCGTCCAACCTTACCCACACGAATTAAATATGTCCACATCCGGCCTCAACATGTCGCGCCGCATCCGGCGCACCCCCTATACCGACCGCGTCGAGGAGCGTGGCGTCCGCGGCTTCTCGGTGGTCAACCACATGCTGC
This sequence comes from Pseudomonadota bacterium, assembly GCA_041182225.1. Lineage (GTDB taxonomy): Bacteria > Pseudomonadota > Gammaproteobacteria > Burkholderiales > Burkholderiaceae_C > Rhodoferax. Next base: position 11,102 of record JBEGOC010000098.1, read on the forward strand.
TGCCCAAGGCTTTCCAGCCCACGGTGGAACAGGATTACTGGCACCTGCGCGAACATGTGCAGTTATGGGACGTGTCCTGCCAGCGCCAGGTCCAGATCACCGGGCCGGATGCAGCCCGCCTGGTGCAGTGGATGACGCCGCGCAACATCAGCCGGGCCCGGGTGGGGCAGTGCATGTATGTGCCGCTGGTGGACGACCACGGCGGTATGGTGAATGACCCAGTGCTGCTCAAGCTGGCCGAAGACCGGTTTTGGTTGTCGATTGCGGACTCTGACGTGCTGTTGTGGGCCAAGGGCCTGGCGCTGGGTGCCAGGCTGGACGTATCGGTGATCGAGCCGGATATCTCTATCCTTGCGGTGCAAGGCCCCAAGGCCGAGGACCTGATGGCCAGGGTGTTTGGCGAAACGGTGCGGAGCATCCGCTTCTTCAATTTCGACTACGTTGACTTCAAGGGTACCCGCCAGTTGGTGCAGCGCGGTGGCTACTCCAAGCAAGGCGGCTTCGAGATTTACCTCAATGACAGCCGGCTGGGCTCCGCCTTGTGGGACCTAGTCTGGGAGGCTGGGCAGGCCTTCAACATCACGCCCGGCTGCCCGAACCTGATCGAGCGCATCGAGGGCGGCCTGCTGTCCTATGGCAACGAGTTCACGCTGGAGAACAACCCGCTGGAATGTGGCATGGGCAAACTCTGCACGCTGGACGGCACAGTTGATTTTCTGGGGCTGAAGGCCTTGCAGCGCATTGCAGAACAGGGGCACCAGCGCGAAATACGTGGCGTGATGTTTGACGGCGGCCCGGGGCCCGCTTGCGGCAAGCCCTGGCCGGTCAAGGTGGGTGCCGATCAGGTCGGGCAGATCACCTCGGCCATGTGGTCGCCACGCCTGAAGCGCAATGTCGGCCTGTCCATGATCGCGCGCAGCCACTGGGCACCAGGGCAAGCGGTGAGCGTGCACTGCGCGGACGGTGTGATTCGGCACGGCGAGGTCTGTGCCCTGCCCTTTGCCTGAAGTACCTCTCGGCCCGCCGGCAGCGGCAGGGCGCTACGTTTATTGGGCACCGATGGGCTTGGCCGGAGCGAGCACCGTGAACGCAGCGTGCAACAATCCTGATCCCTGACACCCATCCTCTCGCGGACACCCATGAACAAACGCGCCCTGCTGCTCTCGACCCTTGCCCTGTTCTGCCTCACCGGGAGCGCCGTAGCGCAAACCTGGCCAACCAAGCCCATCCGATTGGTCGTGCCCTACCCGCCCGGCGGCCTGATCGACAACATGGCGCGCCTGCTGGCGCCGCGCTTGTCGCAGGAGCTGGGGCAGCCCGTGGTCATCGACAACAAGCCGGGTGCCGGCGGCAATGTCGGCGCCGCCGAAGCCGCCCGTGCTGCGGCGGACGGCTACACCCTGCTGATGGCCTCACCGCCTTTGACCATCAGCCCGGCGCTCTACAGCGCCCTGCCCTACAAGCCGGAACAAATCGCCCCGATTGCGCTGCTGGGCCGCGTGCCCAATGTGCTGATCGTGAAAGCTGGCGGCACCAGCAGCGTCAAACAGCTCATCGAAAAGGCCCGGGCGCAGCCCGGCCGCCTGAATTACGCCTCGAATGGCAACGGCACCTCGCTGCACCTCAGCGCCGAGCTGTTCAAGAGCAGCACCGGCACTTTCATCACGCACATTCCCTACCGCGGCGCCGCCGCAGGCATCACCGCGGTACTGGCTGGCGAGGTGGACATGATGTTTGACAACCTGCCCTCAGCCATCGGTCAGATCCAGGCGGGCACGGTGCGCGCGCTGGCGGTCACCACCACGCAGCGCAGCAAGGCCCTGCCCGAGGTGCCCACGCTGGTCGAAGCCGGCGTGCCCGAGTTTGATGTCAGCGCCTGGTTCGGCTTTGCCGCGCCGGCCGGTCTACCGCCTGCCGTGCTCGTGCGCCTGGAGCAGGCGCTGGACAAGGTGAGCAAGCTGCCCGAGATCGCCACCGCCATGCAGCGTCAGGGCGCCGAGCCGGCCTACCTGGACAGCAAGGCCATGGCGGCCTTCATGACCGGCGACGCTGCCAAGTGGAAGCGCGTGGCGGCCTACGCCAAGATCACCCTCGATTGATCGTTGAAAGAGCAACCATGAACCGACAAGTTGGCGTCATTGGCCTGGGGGCTATGGGCAGTGGCATGGCGCGCTCGTTGCGCCGCCATGGTCACCGCGTGCATGTTTTTGATGTGCGCCCTGAGCAGGTGCAGGCCTTTGCCAGCGAGGGCTTCACGGCCTGTGACTCACCAGCGACCTTGGCTGCAGCGTGTGATGTGATCGTGTCGGTGGTCGTGAACGCGGCGCAGACCGAGAGCGTGCTGTTTGGCGATGCAGGTTGCGCCGCGGCCATGCGCCCGGGCAGCCTGTTTGTGATGTGCTCCACGGTCGACCCCAACTGGTCGATCGCCATGGAAGCTCGCCTGGCCGAGCGTGGCCTGCTGTACCTGGACGCGCCGATTTCGGGTGGTGCCGCCAAGGCCGCCAGTGGTGAGATGACCATGATGACGGCCGGCACGCCCGACGCCTACGCGGCAGCGGGCGCGCTGCTGGACGCCATGGCTGCCAAGGTGTACCGACTGGGCGATCGTGCCGGCGCCGGCAGCAAGGTAAAAATCATCAACCAACTGCTGGCCGGCGTGCACATTGCCGCCGCGGCCGAAGCCATGGCGCTGGGCCTGCGCGAGGGGGTGGACGCCCAGGCGCTGTACGAGGTGATCACCCACAGCGCGGGCAACAGCTGGATGTTCGAAAACCGCATGGCCCATGTGCTGGCCGCCGACTACACCCCCTTGTCAGCCGTGGACATCTTCGTCAAGGACCTGGGGCTGGTGCTGGACATGGCCCGCGCCAGCAAATTCCCGCTGCCGCTGTCGAGCACAGCACACCAGATGTTCATGCAGGCATCCAGCGCGGGCTTTGCGCGGGAAGACGACAGCGCTGTCATCAAGATCTTTCCTGGCATCGAGTTGCCCGGCAAGCCCTGAGCGGGCCGGCCGCCGGGGGCCACCCAGCCCCCCCTGTTTGACGCGGCTTACTGCGCCTGGAAGCCGCTGGCCTTGATCACGCGGGCCCAAGTCTGGGCGTAGGCGCGCTCGCGGCTGGCCAGCTGCTCGGGCGGCATATGGCCCACGGCCAGGCCCATGGCGGTGAGCTGGCTGCGCACATCGGGCTGGGTCAGCACCTTGGCCAGCGCCTCGGAGAACCGGTCAATTACCGCCTTCGGCGTGCCGGCCGGGGCAAAGTAGCCGTAGTAGGGAATGTCTTCAAAGCCAGCCAGCCCCAGCTCGGCAAAGGTCGGCACCTCGGGCATCACCGCCTGCCGCGCACCACCCATCACGGCCACCACGCGGATCTTGCCGGCCTTGTGGTTCTCGATGAAGTCGGGGATGGAGGCGACGCCGGCGGCAATTTGGTTGCCCAGCATGTCGGCCATCATCGGCGCGCTGCCCCGGTAGGGCGCGGCCTGCAGATCCAGCCCATACTTCTGGCCCACCACCTTCACCAGAAACTCCGGCACCGAGGCCGGTGCCGGCACGCCCACGGTGCCCTTGCCGGCGCCCTGGCCACGCACCCAGGCCACATAGTCGTTGACCGATTTGGCCGGGGTGCCGCCCGACACCGCCAGCGCGTTGACAAAGGTGGCAAAGCCGGCCACGGCCACAAAATCCTTGGCCGGGTCGAAGCCGGGGTTCTTCATGACCAGCGGCAGGATGGAGACCGAATGGTCATGCGTCAGAAACAGGGTGTTGCCATCGGGCGCGGCGGCCTTCAGGGCCTGTGCTGCGAGCTGGCCACCAGCGCCAGCCTTGTTCTCCACGATCACCGGCACGCCCAGCTGGTCCTTGAGCTTGTCGGCCAGCACGCGGGCAATGGCGTCGGTGCCGCCGCCGGGCGGGAAGCCGACCAGCACCTTGATGGCGGTGCCCTGCGCTGACGCGACGCCGGCCAGGGCCATGCTGCTCACGAGCAGCAACGCGCGGGAGAGCCCGCACAAATGGAACAACAAGGATGGGCGCATGAAACAGCTCCTGTAAAAGTGGGCCAAATGATAAGCGACGGGGTTGGCGTAAGGCCCGGCGGGCAACACTGCCAGGCGGCTTGTTACAGTGCAGACCATGCAACACAAACTCACGCCCGGTACCACGCTGCTGCTGATGGTGCCGCCGCTGCTCTGGGCCGGCAATGCCGTGGTCGGCCGGGTGGTCCATGAGCTGATCTCCCCAATGACGCTGAACTTCCTGCGCTGGGTGGTCGCTTTTTTCATACTGCTGCCGCTGGCGCACCGGCTGCTGCGGCTGGACAGCCTGCTGTGGCCGAACTGGCAGCGCTTTGCGGTACTGGGCCTGCTGGGCGTGGGCTGCTACAACGCCTTGCAATACTTGGCGCTACAGACCTCCACCCCGCTCAACACCACGCTGGTGGCGTCCAGCGCACCGATCTGGATGCTGGGCGTGGGCTGGCTGTTTTTCGGCCAGGGTGTGGCACGGCGCCAGCTGCTGGGCGCCCTGCTTTCGATCCTGGGGGTGCTGGTGGTGCTGTCGCGCGGCGAGTTGGCCCAGCTGGCCCAGGTGCGGCTGGTGCCCGGCGACATTTATGTGCTGGTGGCCACGGTGGCCTGGGCCTTTTACAGCTGGCTGCTGTCACAACCCAAGGAGCCCACCGAAATTCGCAGCGACTGGGCGGCCTTCATCCTGGCACAGGTGGTGTTTGGGCTGGGCTGGTCGGGCCTGTTTGCGGCGGGCGAATGGGTGCTGACCGATCCCCACATCCACTGGGGCTGGCCCTTGATGCTGGCCCTGCTGTACGTGGCCATTGGCCCGGCCGTGCTGGCTTACCGGTGCTTTGGCCTGGGCATTCAGCGGGTGGGGCCGGCCATGGCCGGTTTTTTCTCCAACCTCACGCCGCTGTTTGCCGCGTTGCTGTCAGCCGCCTTTCTGGGCGAGGTGCCGCAGCTGTACCACGGGCTGGCCTTTGCGCTGATCGTAGGCGGTATTCTGGTGTCAGCGCGGCGCTGACGCCGATCAGGGCACCCGGAGCCTGACAGACTCAGAACGTGCCGCCGAAGGCGCCGCCATCGGCCAGCACATTCTGGCCGTTGATGTAACCCGCATGTTGGCTGCACAGAAAGGCGCAAATGGCGCCAAACTCGTCGGGGTGGCCGAAGCGCTGGGCCGGAATCGCCTTGCGCCGCGCGTCCATCACCGCATCCAAAGACTGGCCCGATTTGGAGGCCGCCCCCTGGAAATTGTTGCGCAGGCGGTCGGTTTCGAACGCACCTGGCAGCAGGTTGTTGATGGTCACGCCGCGCCCGGCCAACGCGCTGCGCGACACCCCGGCCACAAAGCCGGTCAAACCGCTGCGCGCGCCATTGGACAGCCCCAGCGTGTCGATCGGTGACTTGACCGCGCTGCTCGTGATGTTGACGATGCGCCCGAAGCCACGCTCGGCCATGCCGTCCACAGTCGCTTTGTTAAGCTCGATGGGGGTCAGCCTGTTGGCATCAATGGCGCGCAGCCAGGCGTCACGGTCCCACTGGCGAAAGTCACCCGGCGGCGGGCCGCCGGCGTTGGTGACCACGATGTCAAAGTCGCGCCGGGTGGCAAACACCGCCGCCCGACCCTCCGGGGTGGTGATGTCTGCAGGCACAAATAGCACCTCAGCCCTTGTCGCTGCTGCATTGTTTGCTATTAATTGATGAGCAGCCTGTTGCAAAACCTCGGCGCCGCGTGCCACCATCACTACATTGACACCCTCGCGCACCAGCGCCTGGGCGCAGCCCAAACCCAGCCCCTTGCTGGCGCCGCCGACCAGCGCCCATTTGCCTGCAATGCCCAAATCCATGCTGTGCCCCTTTGTTTGGTTTGTTCCCAGGGGTGGATGATAGGGGTTGATCCAAGGCAACGGCCCTGTTCAGCGTTTGTCGCCAGCGTCTTGACGCCCCTCTTGCACGATGCGCAGCTTGACCCGCCCCAACGCCCGCCGCCCCGCCTCACTGACAAGAAATCAGCCTGGCACTTGGCTTGGCGGGCCCCTTGAGCGATATCACCGATGGACGGCCTGGGAAAAGATGTAGATGCCGGCGATCACCAGCACGGTGCCAGCAGCCACCCAGGCGGTGAAGGG
>JBEGOC010000099.1:0-10622 GCA_041182225.1 Pseudomonadota bacterium
ACTGCGCCCGCCGGGTCGCCGACCCGGTCGAACTCGCCGGCCTGCGTTTCCCGAACCGGGTGGGCCTGGCCGCCGGTCTGGACAAGAACGCCCGCTGCATCGACGCGCTGGGCGCGATGGGCTTTGGCTTCGTCGAGGTCGGTACCGTGACACCGCTGGCGCAGCCCGGCAACCCCAAGCCGCGCATGTTCCGGCTGCCGCAGGCGCAGGCCCTGATCAACCGGCTGGGTTTCAACAACGAGGGGCTGGCCGCCTTCGTGGCCAATGTGTCGCGCTCCGCCCACCATCGGCAGGCCGCCAACGCGGCGGGCCAGCCGCCGGCGATGCTGCTGGGGCTCAACATCGGCAAAAACGCCGCCACCCCGATCGAGCGCGCCACCGACGACTACCTGCTGGGGCTGAGCGGCGTTTACCCCTCCGCCGACTACGTCGCGGTCAACATCTCCAGCCCCAACACCAAAAACCTGCGCGCCCTGCAGACCGACGAGGCGCTGGACGGCCTGCTCGGCGCGCTGGCCGAGCGGCGCGAGGCCCTGGCGCAACAACTCGGCAAACGCCGGCCGCTGTTTGTCAAGATTGCGCCCGATCTGGAGTCCGACCAAGTGCTGGCCATCGCCGCCGCGCTGCAGCGGCACGGCATGGATGGCGTGATCGCCACCAACACCACCCTGGCCCGCGATGCGGTGCAGGGCCTGCCGCACGCCACGGAAACCGGCGGGCTGTCCGGAGCGCCCGTGCTGCAAGCCAGCAACCGGGTGATCAGCCAGTTGCGGGCCGCGCTCGGCCCGGGCTTTCCGATCATCGGGGTGGGTGGCATCATGAGCGGCGCCGATGCAGTGAGCAAAATCCGGGCGGGCGCCGATGTGGTGCAACTCTACACCGGCCTGATTTACCACGGCCCGGCCCTGGTGGCGCAGGCTGCACATCAGATCAAAAACAGTCGCTAGGCCACGTGTTTATTGAATAATTTGCTATTTTTTTTGTAGCAAATAGCAAGGCCTTCGGCGTTTTCCTGGTCTTGTCAAAGCGCAGGCCGACCGTGCTTGGCGGCATCAGGGCGCCACCACCGGCAAGGCCGGCGGACGGGCCAGCACAAACAGCACCGAGCCCCCGGCCGCTGCCAGGGCCAGCACGCTGAAGCCCCAGCGGTAATTGCCGGTCAGGTCGGCCAGCATGCCGGCCACCATTGGCCCGGCGATTTGCCCCAGCGCGGTCACCGCGGCCGACAAGCCCAGGATGATGCCGATGGCGTTGCGCCCGAAATAGTCGGCCCGGATCGCCTGCATGAAGGGGCCGCGCAGACCCCAGGCCATGCCGTGCAGCAGTGCAAAAGCCGCCACTTCAAACACGTGGGTGGCAAAGGTCAGCAGCAGCAGGCCGGCCGCGTGGCCCAGCATGCACAGCGCCGCCACGTAGCGTTTTTCGAACCGGTCGCCCAGCAGCATGCCCAGCCCGACCCCCGCCAGTTGGCCCACGGTCATCAGCATGATGGCCAGTGCTGCCTGCGGCACCGTGTAGCCCAGGCCCTCCTTCAGGTGAGTGATGGCGTGCACATTGACGGCGGTGACCACCAGCAAGGCCAGCGCATGGCCCAGCGCCAACAACCAGAAAGCGCGGGTGCGCAGCGCCTGGCTGGCGCTGAATTCAATTTGGGCAGGGCGTGCCGAAGCGACGGCATCGTCGCTGCCGGCAGCGGCAGGTGGCAGGCCGTCCACCGTCTCGCCATGGTCCTGCGGGCGGCGCCGGATGACGGAGGCCAGCGGCAGCCCGATCAGCATGGCAATCACGCCCGAGCCCATGGCCGTGTAACGCCAGCCGTAGTGCTGCATGCACCAGGCCACCAGCGGGACCAGCAGGCCACCCAGCGCCAACCCCAGGCTCACCATCGACAGGGCGCGGGCGCGGTAGCGCTCAAACCACTGGATCAGCGCCACCGACAGAGGAAAATACCCGCCCAGGCTGGCACCGATGGCCAGCAACACGGCACAAACGTAAAAACCGGCCAGCGAGTCGATCTGGCTCAGCCCGATGAAGCCCAACCCAAAAATGGCGATGCCGAAGCGGATCATGCGTTGCGGCCCGAAACGGTCCATCAGGTAACCCAGCACCGGGCCCATGACGGCCGACTCGACCGACTGCAGGGCCGCCGCGCCCGCCAAGGCGGTCTTGCTCCAGCCCCGCTCATCCGACAGCACGGCCACATAGGCGCCAAACGATTGGGTCAACAGCGCCGACAACATCAGCTGCATGCCGCACGCGGCACCGGCTATGCGCCAGCCGTAGAAGATTTTCAAAACTCAAAGCCCGAGCCAACGGCCCGGCTGGAAAAGCCGCCGGCGGGGCATGGCGCCTGCAGCGGGGTTGGTAAGTGGTCGCCGGTCATCACGGCTTGATTTTGTCACGGGTCGTCGTCATGTCTGCGGTGACCCTGGCCGAGCTTGAGTTTGGCATCGCGTGCTCAGGGCTTGCTGTCCAGACGGCCGTGGCCGATGGCCCGATCCGAGCAGCCCACAAGGACCGCCACCGCGATGCGCTGGACAAACTGATCGCAGCCCATGCGGTCGCTCTGGGGGTGACGCTGGTGACCCATCACGAAGCCGACTTTGTGAGCTATCCCGGGCCGAAAGCGGACAACGGGGTGACCAGCCATTGAGGCGTCGTTCAAGAACCCACGACGCAGCCAAGCGCTCGCAGCCAAGCGCTCGCCAAAGAGCTTCCTTTATACTCATGTCGACTGCGGGTGTAGTTCAATGGTAGAACGGCAGCTTCCCAAGCTTCATACGAGGGTTCGATTCCCTTCACCCGCTCCATCAGGTCATTTCAGACCCAATCACGATGACCACCACCCCCCTCCACATCGTCTTTCACGGCGCCAATGCCACCAATTTCCGCCAGGGCTTTGAGCGGCTGATTGACCCCCGGCACCAGATCACCGATGTCAGCGACCGCCTGGACCAGCCAGGCGAGCAGGCCTTCTACGAAAACGCTGATGTGATCGTTGGCATCGCCTTCAACGCCAGCCTGCCCCTGCCGCACCGGCTGCGCCTGTTCCATGCGCCGGCCGCGGGCACCGATGCGGTCGACCTGGCCCTGTTGCCGGCCAGTGCGGCGCTGTGCAACTGCTTCGGCCATGAAGCGGCCATTGCCGAGTACGTGATGACCGCCCTGCTGCTGCGGCATGTGCCCCTGGCCGCGGCCGACGCCGACCTGCGGGCACAGCGCTGGACCTACTGGGCCGGCCGGCCCACGGCGCTGCGCACCGAGCTGGGCAGCCAGACCATCGGGCTGCTGGGCTTTGGCCATATTGCCCAGGCCATTGCCGCCCGCGCCAAGGCCTTTGGCATGCAGGTCCACGTGGCCAACCGCAGCCCGGTAGCCAGCCCGCTGGTGGACCGCTCTGTCGGTCTGGATGATTTGCCGGCCTTCATGGGCTCGGCCGATGCCGTGGTGGTGTCGCTGCCGCTCACGCCGCAGACCCAGGGCCTGGTCGGCCGGGCCGCGCTGGCGGCGATGCGGCCTGACGCGGTGATCCTGAATGTGGGGCGCGGCCCGGTGATCGACGAGCAGGCCTTGTTCGATGCATTGGACGGGCGCCGGATTGGCGGCGCCATCATCGACACCTGGTACCAGTACCCCACGCCGACGCAGGCCGAATGCGCGCCATCGCGGCTGGACTTTGCCAGCCTGCCCAACCTGACCATGACGCCGCACATGTCGGGCTGGACCCGCGGCACCGTGCAGCGCCGGCAGCAGACCATGGCCGACAACATCGCGCGGCTGGCCGAAGGGCGCGGGCTGCTGAATGTGGTCAGACCCCCGGTTTAAGGGCCGGACCTGCCGACTGAGCGCGGCCCTGCGGGGGTTTACTGCAGCGGCACGCCCGTTTTGGCCTGCAGCTCGTCGCGCGTGACGCCGGGCGCCATTTCCACCACCTTGAGGCCGTGCGGCGTCACATCCAGCACGGCCAGGTCGGTGATGATGCGGTCCACCACGCCCACGCCGGTCAGCGGCAGCGTGCAGTGCGGCAAGATCTTGAGGTCGATCGTGCCGTCTTTCTTCTTGGCCACGTGCTCCATCAGCACCACCACGCTTTTGACGCCGGCCACCAGGTCCATCGCGCCGCCCATGCCCTTGACCATCTTGCCCGGAATCATCCAATTGGCCAGGTCGCCTTTTTCGCTGACCTGCATCGCGCCCAGGATGCTCAGGTTGATCTTGCCGCCTCGGATCATGGCAAAGCTGTCATGGCTGCCAAAAATGCTGGAGCCGGCGATGGTGGTCACCGTCTGCTTGCCAGCGTTGATCAGGTCGGCATCCACCGCGTCTTCTGTGGGAAACGGGCCGATGCCCAGCATGCCGTTTTCGCTCTGCAACCAGACCTCGATAGCGGGGTTGACAAAGTTGGCCACCAGCGTCGGCAGGCCGATGCCCAGGTTGACATAAAAGCCGTCCTGCAGCTCCTGCGCGGCCTTGGCCGCCATTTGGTCGTGTGTCCAGGCCATGTTCAAACTCCTGCTTTCTCGGTGATGGTTCGTTTCTCGATGCGCTTTTCAGGGTGGGCGTTGAGCACGATGCGGTGCACATAGATGCCGGGCAGGTGCACGGCATCCGGGTCGAAGCTGCCGGTGTCCACAATCTCCTCCACCTCGACCACGGTGACCTTTCCGGCCATGGCCACCGCCGGGTTGAAGTTGCGCGCGGTGCGGCGGAACACCAGGTTGCCGCTCTTGTCGGCCTTCCAGGCTTTCACCAGCGACACCTCGGGCACCAGGGCCCGCTCCATCACGTAGACATGGCCGTCAAATTCACGGGTCTCCTTGCCTTCGGCCACCTGGGTGCCGACGCCGGTGCGGGTGTAAAAGGCCGGAATGCCGGCACCTCCCGCGCGCAGCTTCTCGGCCAGCGTGCCCTGTGGTGTGAACTCCAGCTGCAACTCGCCGGCCAGGTACTGGCGCTCGAACTCCTTGTTCTCGCCCACGTAGCTTGAAATCATCTTGCTGATCTGCCGGGTTTCCAGCAGCTTGCCCAGGCCAAAGCCGTCCACGCCGGCATTGTTGGAGATCACGGTGAGGTCGCGCGCACCGCTGTCGCGCAGGGCTTCGATCAGGGCTTCGGGAATGCCGCACAGGCCAAAACCGCCGACAGCCAGCAACTGGCCGTCGCGCACGATGCCTTGCAGGGCCGCCGCCGCGCTGGGGTAAATCTTGTTCACAGGTCGATCTCCAAAAAAGTATTGAACCGGGATACGATACTACTTATGACGGTACGTAGTTTTTCTTAAGGGGCAAACCCTGATGGGTCTGACAACGTCCGGGGTCGGCGTGGATTATCAGCTGGCCTTTGAGCTGGCACCGGTGGGCCTGGCGCTGTCTCGCAACCGGACCATGGTGGACTGCAACCGGCACCTGTGCGAGATGTTTGGCGCCTCGCGCGAGCTGCTGGTGGGCCAATCGTTCCAGGTGCTCTACCCGAGTGCGGCCGAGTTTGAGCGCACCGGCTCGCGCATTGCCCCGATTCTGAACCGCGACGGCACCTACGCCGACGACCGCATCATGAAACGGGCCAGCGGCGATACCTTCTGGTGCCATGTGACCGGGCGGGCGCTGAACCGCGATACGCCGCATGAAGCCGGCATCTGGACCTTTGAAGACCTGAGTTCACGGCGACCCGTGAAGGCTGAGCTGACCGCGCGCGAACGCGAGGTGGCTGCCCACGTGATGGACGGCATGACCTCCAAAGCCATTGGCCGCGCCCTGGGCATCAGCCACCGCACGGTGGAGATTTACCGCGCCCGCCTGATGCGCAAGTACCAGGCCAGCAATGCCGGCGACCTGGTGCACCGCCTGATGGCCGGCTAAGGTGCCGGTCGAAATCGGGCCTTATTCAATCTTGAGGTTCTGGGTCTTGACCACATTCACCCAGGCGCGGTAGTCGGCCTCGATGAAGGCCGCCTGCTGTGCTGGGGTGCCAACCGCCGGCTCCACCGCGTCGGCCTTGAAGCGAGCCAGCACATCGGGCAGGGTGACCATCTTGCGCAACGCGGCATTGAGCTTGTCCACCACGGGCGCCGGCGTGCCGGCGGGCGCGGCGATGGCAAAGTAGTTCAGCACGTCAATACCGGCAAAGCCGGCCTCGCTCATGCTCGGCACCTCGGGCAAGGCACTGGAGCGCTTGGCACTGGTCACCGCCAGCGCCTTGACGCGCCCGTCCTTGATGAAGGGCAGCAGCGCGGGAATCGTGCCGGTCACCAGCTGAATCTGGCCGGCAATCATGTCGAGCGTGGCTGGCGCCACGCCGCGGTAGGGGATGTGGGTGATGAAGGTGCCGGTGCCGGCCTTGAACTGCTCCAGCACCAGGTGGTTGACACCACCGGCGCCGGCTGAACCGTAATTGAGCGCACCCGGTTTCTGCCGCGCCAGCTCCACCACATCCTTCATGCTGGCCACCGGCAAATTGACATTGGCAGCCCACACCAGCGGCCCGGTAGCGATCAGCCCCACCGGCGCAAAGCCGCGCAGCGGGTCGTAGCCGGCCGTGGGCAGCGAGGCCGCTACCGTGGTGAAGGGCGAGGCCACCAGCAGCAGGGTGTAGCCATCCGCCGGCTGCTGGGCCACGTGCTGGGTGCCGATGGCGCCTGAGGCGCCAGCCCGGTTGTCCACCACAAAGCTGCCGCCCAGGATGTCGCCCAGCTTTTGCGCCACCAGCCGGCCCATGGCATCGGTGCCGGCGCCCGGGGCAAACGGCACCACGATGCGCACCGGCCGCTCCGGGTAGCTCGCGGCGTTTTGAGCGTGCGCCGGCAACAGCGGCAGCAGCAGGGTCGCTGTTGCCAGGGACAGCAGGGCGCGGCGGGTCGGAGTCTGGATATTCATGGGATGGCAGTAAAAATATAAAAACAGGGAAGAACCAATATTGTGCCGTGCCTGCATGACCGCGGTGTGACAGGGGCGGCCCACCGGATAATGCGGCGATCACACTGGAGACATCCCCATGGCCCGCTACCCTGCCCCCGAACTCAAGGACCTGCCCGACGACATCCGCGCCAAAGTGCTCGAAGTGCAGGAAAAAGCCGGCTTTGTGCCGAATGTCTTTTTGGCCCTGGCGCGCCGCCCGGCCGAGTGGCGGGCGTTTTTTGCCTACCACGATGCGCTGATGCTCAAGGAAGACTCGGGCCTGTCCAAGGGTGACCGCGAGATGATCGTCACCACCACCAGCGCAGCCAACAACTGCCTGTACTGCGTGGTGGCGCATGGCGCCATTCTGCGCATCTACGAGAAAAAACCGCTGGTGGCCGACCAGGTGGCGGTGAATTACCGCAAGGCCGACATCACGCCGCGCCAGCGCGCCATGCTCGATTTCGCCATGAAGGTCTGCTTGCATTCCGATGAAGTGGCCGACCCGGACTTTGCCGCGCTGCATGCGCACGGCTTCTCGGACGAAGACATTTGGGACATCGCCGCCATCACCGCCTTCTTCGGGCTGTCGAACCGCATGGCCTCTTTCAGCAACATGCTGCCCAACCCCGAGTTCTACCTGATGGGCCGCGTACCCAAACAGAAATAATCAGGGCGTGACGATGGTGCGCAGCCAGTCCGGCAAGGTCTTGGCTTTTTGCGCCGGAAAATCGACCCAGATCGTGGTGGCGCCGCCTGCGGCACAAATCACTTCAGACTGGTCGGCGCGTGCCATGGTGGCCCAGCTCTCGAACGTGCTGCGGCCAGGGTCGCTGGTGTACATCCTGATCAGCACCTCGCCCGGATACGCCAGCTGCCGGTAAAAGTTGCAGAAGGCGTTGACGATGACCGGCCCCTCGCCCTGCGGATCGGGCTGGCAGCCGATGGCGCGCATCCAGTCGATGCGGCAAGTCTCCAGGTAGCGGAAATAACTGGTGTTGTTGACGTGGTTCATGGCGTCCATGTCGCCCCAACGGATCGGGATGCGCATCTCGAACACGAGTTTTTTGACCTCGGGAATTTCTATTTTCACAGGCCGGCTCAGATGCTGGTACCGTCATCTGCCGCGATGACCGAACCATTGATGAAGTGGCTTTGGTCAGCGCACAGCATCACCAGCACCGCGTCCAGATCCTGCACCTGCCCGACCCGCTTGCGCGGCAACATCTGCACCAGTTTTTTCCCCTGCTCGGTCTGCCAGTGGTGGTGGTTGATCTCGGTGTCGATGTATCCCGGGCACAGCGCATTGACGTTGATGCCGAAGCGACCCCACTCCACGGCCATGGCCCGGGTCATGTGGATCACCGCGGCCTTGCTCATGGCATACACGCTGATTTGCGGCAGCACCCGCAGGCCGGCGGCCGAGGCAACGTTGACAATACGCCCGCCGGTGTAGGTGCCGGGTGCCGCGCCGCGCGCCCGCGCCAACATGCGCTTGCCTACCTCCTGCGCCACGAAGAAAGCACCTTTGACGTTGGTGTCAAAGGTGAAGTCAAAGTCCGCCTCGGTCACATCCTGGATGCGCTGGGTGGTGCTGACGCCCGAGTTGTTGATCAGGATGTCGATCGAGCCGACTTCGGTTTCGGCGTGCGCCACGGCCGACTTGATCGAACCGTGGTCGGTCACGTCCAACGCCACCACATGGGCATCGCCGCCATCAGCCTCGATGCGGGCACGCAGGTCCTTGAGCCGCTCCACCCGCCGGCTTGCGAGCACCACAGCGGCGCCGGCCCGCGCCAGCGTTTGGGCGAACTGGGCGCCCAGCCCGCTGGACGCGCCGGTGATGAAGGCCACCCGGCCCGATAGGTCAATGCTGTACGCCATGGCGTGTTTCTCCACAAATGAGCGGCAAGCGCCCCCGGGGTGGGGCGATTCACCGAATAAAATCGCCGGCAGCGACCGTGCCGGCGAGCCCGGACCGGTCCCGCCGGCCCCGCCCGATTATCAAACGAGACGTTCACACGAGAATCAGCATGACAAACCAGGACCTACTGGCCCAGTTCGGCCCCCGTGAAGCCATGGAATACGACGTGGTCGTGGTCGGAGGCGGCCCGGGCGGCCTGGCCACCGCCATCCGGCTCAAGCAGCTGGCCGCCGAAAAAGGCCAGGATGTGTCGGTGGTGGTGCTGGAAAAAGGCTCGGAGCCGGGGGCGCACATCTTGTCCGGTGCCATCATGGACCCCAAGGCGCTGACCGAACTGATTCCGGACTGGAAAGCGCGCGGCGCGCCGCTGAATCAGCCGGTGACCGATGACGCCTATGTGTTCCTGGGCGAAAAAACCGGCTTTCGGGTGCCCAATATGGTCCTGCCGCCGTTTGCCGACAACCACGGCAACTACATCGTGAGCCTGGGCGCGGTCACCAAATGGATGGCCGAGCAGGCCGAAGCGCTGGGGGTGGAGATTTTTCCGGGCTTCACCGGTGCCGAGGTGCTGTACAACGATGACGGCTCGGTCAAGGGCGTAGCCACCGGCAACATGGGGGTCGGCAAAGATGGCGCGCCAATGGACAGCTTCCAGCTCGGCATGGAACTGCTGGGCAAGTACACCGTGTTTGCCGAAGGCGCAAGGGGCCACCTGGGCAAGCAACTGATCGCCAAGTTCAAGCTTGACGAGGGACGCGACCCGCAGAGCTTTGGCATCGGCATCAAGGAACTGTGGGAAATCGACCCCAGCCGCCACCAACCGGGCTTTGTGATGCACACCGCCGGCTGGCCGATGAAGAGCGACACCTACGGCGGCGCCTTCCTCTACCACCTGGAGGGCAACAAGGTGGCACTCGGCTTTGTCACCGGGCTGGGCTACACCAACCCCTACCTGAGCCCGTTTGAAGAACTGCAGCGCTGGAAAACCCACCCCAACGTGCGCTACTACTTTGAAAACGACCAGGGTGAGATCACGGCCAAACGCCTGTCCTACGGCGCGCGGGCCATCAATGCCAGCGGCATCAACGCTTTGCCCAAGACGATATTCCCGGGCGGCGCGCTGGTGGGCTGCAACGCCGGCTACCTGAACGTGGGCCGCATCAAGGGCAGCCACGCCGCCATCAAGACCGGCATGCTGGCGGCCGAGGCCGCCTATGAGGCTGTGTTGGCTGGTCGTCAACACGACGAACTGAGCGCCTACCCCGAGGCCTTTGAGGCCAGCTGGCTGCACACCGAGCTCAACAAGGACCGCAACTTCAAGAACTGGTTCAAGTACGGTCTGACCACGGCCACACTGATGAACGGGTTTGAGCAGTTTGTGCTGCGCGGGCACATCCCCTGGACCCTGCGCCGCGACAAGCCCGACCACGCCTACCTGAAACCCGCCGCCGAATGCCAGCCCATCCAGTACCCCAAGCCCGATGGCAAGCTGACCTTTGACCGGCTGAGCAGCGTCTTCATCAGCAACACCAACCACGAAGAGCAGCAGCCAGCACACCTGACCCTCAGGGACGCCTCGGTGCCGGTCCGCATCAACCTGGCCAAATACGCCGGCCCCGAGGCCCGCTACTGCCCCGCTGGCGTGTACGAGTACGTGAAAAACGACGACAACACCGACCGGCTGCAGATCAACGCGCAAAACTGCGTGCATTGCAAGACCTGCGACATCAAGGATCCGACGCAAAACATCGTCTGGGTCACGCCCGAGGGCGGCGGCGGACCGAATTACGCCGGCATGTGAGGCA
>JBEGOC010000100.1:0-5122 GCA_041182225.1 Pseudomonadota bacterium
GGTTGTTGCGCGGGCGCTCCAGCTCCAGCAATGTGAGGCCCAGCCGGTCGCGCACGCCCACGCCCACCGACATGTCGCTGTGCTGGGCCAGTGCCGCCATCAGGGGCCGTGCCACGCGCAGCAAGCCGATGTTGCGCTCCACGCTGGCACCCATGCCCATCAGCCGCGTGCCGATGGCAAAGCCCCGGCTGCGTTCGTCGCGGCGCAGGTAGCCCAAGGCGCTCAGGGTGCTGGTCAGCCGCGACACCGTGGCCTTGGGGTAGCCGGTGCGGCGAGCCAGCTCCAGGTTGCCCAGCACTTCGGCGTTGGCAAAGGCGCTCAGCAGGGTCAGCCCCTTGATGAGCGACTGCACCTGCTCCTTGCGCCCGGCCCGGGCCCTTGGGGCTGGTGGCAGTGGGTCGGGTGGCTGGGGCGGCTGGAACGGTTGAGGGGCGGTGCGCATGGCGGCATTATTCCGCATGCCGGAACTTGAGGTGATTTTTATGGTGGCCGGCGGTAGCCCAACTCAAAATCAGCGCCGTGTTCAACCCGCATCAGGAAGCCCCACGCCCATGACGTCCTATTTGTTTCCCGATTACCAGGTGGCCGGCGCCGGCGACACCACGGTGTTTTTGCTGCACGGCGCCTATGGCGCCAAAGACTATTTCCGCCACGAGATCCAGGCCCTGGTGCAGCAGGGGCTGCGGGTGGTGGCCTGGGACGCGCCAGGCTACGGCATCAGCCCGCTGCCCGCGCACTTGAGCATTGAAGGCCTGGCCGAGGCGGCGGCCCGGCTGATCCAGGCCGTGGGCACCGGCACCAACATATTGGTAGGGCACAGCATGGGCGGCATCGTTGCGCCGGCGGTGTGTGGCCTGATTGCAGACCGGGTGCACGGGCTGGTCATCTCGGCCACGGTGGCGTCATTTTCGCAAAAAACCGATGAAGAAAAAGCCATCTTCCTAGAGGAACGCATTGCGCCCCTGAACCGCGGCAAGTCGTTCCGCGAGACCGCGGGGGCGGTGGTGGATTCGATGTTTGCGCCCGGCTCGCAGGGCCCCAAGGTGGATCTGGTGAAGGAGGTCGCGCTGTCCACCAGCAAAGAGACCTTCATTGCCGCCATCTCGGCCATCGTCAACTATGAAGGGGTGCCGGCCCTGCGCGCTGTTCGCTGCCCCACGCTGCTGCTGGCCGGTGCCCATGACAAGGTGGGCAAGCCCG
Source organism: Pseudomonadota bacterium (assembly GCA_041182225.1). GTDB lineage: Bacteria > Pseudomonadota > Gammaproteobacteria > Burkholderiales > Burkholderiaceae_C > Rhodoferax. The sequence goes on from JBEGOC010000100.1 coordinate 1,201, forward strand.
AGGCCATGGCCAGGATGGTCGATTTCATCCCGCACGCCCGTTACGCCCGAATCGAAGGCGCCGGCCACTACGCCTTTGCCGAGCAGCAGGACGTGTTCAACCAGCACCTGCTGACCTTCATCCAATCTGTACAACCCACCCTTCAAACACCATGAGCCCAACCCTGCGTCTGATCAGACTCTGCCTGTCGTTTTCTTTGTCGGCCGGACTGGCCCTCACTGCCGCAGCCGAGTGGCCGGAGCGCCCCATTCGTATTGTGGTGCCGTACCCAGCCGGCGGCCTGACCGATGTGGTCACGCGGGTGCTGGTTGATGGCCTGGGCAAAGAGCTGGGCCAGCCCGTCATCGTGGACAACAAGATCGGGGCCGGTGGCCAGATCGGGCTCCAGAGCGTCTTGAGTGCACCCCGCGATGGCTACACCGTGGCCTTGGTGGTGCCGGCCACCATGATCACCTTGCCCCTGACCAACCCCGCCTACAAAATCAAGCCGCTGCAGGATTTTGAACCCCTCACGGCCGCTGTTGACACCTACATGACCTTGGTGGTGCCGCCCTCGCTGGGCGTCAAGACCCTGGCTGAATTTGTCAGCTATGCCAAGAAAAATGAAGGCAAGATCAACTACGGCACCCCTGGCGTAGGCACCAGCTACCATTTCAGCAACCTGCTGATGGCGCGCAAGTTGGGTATCAAACCTGTGCATATTCCCTACCAGGGTGAGGCGCAGTTCATGACCGACGTGGCCTCCGGGGTGCTGCAGTATTCGCTGGTGTCCAGTGCGGGGAAACCCATGATCGACGGTGGCAAGCTGCTGGCCCTTGGCATGACGCGCGACCAACGGCACCCCTCACAGCCAGGCGTGCCCACGTTTGCCGAGCAGGGCGTCAACTTCACCACCGAAGGCTGGGTTGGCTATGCCGTCGCGTCCGGCACACCGGTGGCCATTGTGGACAAACTGGCCGCTGCCCTGGTGAAAACCTTGCGCAGCGCCGAGGTGTCACGCCGACTGACCGAGATGGGTTTTGTGGTGGTGGCCAATGACCGGCAGCAGTTCAAGGCCGGCATCGCCGACAGCACCAGGCAGTACGAGGAGTTGGTCAAATCGGGCGATATTGCTGTCAACAACTAGCCTGAGGCGAGTTCATGCAACACATCATCAAGACTTGGCCCTCCAGCATCGCCATTGACAACGACCATCCCTTTTTGCACGGCCCGTTCACGCCGGCGATGGACGAGTACGTGGCCGATACCGACAGCATGCAGGTGATTGGCGAGATTCCGGCCGACCTGCATGGCGCCTATGTGCGCAACACCCACAACCAGGTCCATGAATCGATCGGCATGTACCACCCGTTCGATGGCGACGGCATGCTGCACGCCATGTCGTTTGAGAACGGGCGCGCCACTTACCGCAACCGCTTTGTGCAAACCACCGGCTTTTTGGCCGAGCAGGCGGCGGGCCGTTCGCTGTGGCCGGGCATTTTGTCGCCGCAGTTGGGCAGCCGGCGCGGCTGGGGCGCCATCGGCGCCATGAAAGACAACGCCGGCACCGATGTGAAGTGCCATGCTGGCAAGCTGCTGGCCTCCATGTCTCAGGGCAGCGAGCCCTGGCGGTTGGACCCGGTCACGCTGGAGACCCTCGGCCCGGACCCGGACTGGGCGCGCCAGGTGCCCGACGGGGTGGCCTCGCACTACAAGATAGACCCGGCCACGGGCGAGATGATGTTCTTCAACTACCCCGAAACCTGGCCTTACATGAATTACGGCGTGGTGGATCGGCACAACCGGCTGGTGCACTATGTGCCGATTGAGCTGCCGGGTGCACGCTGGCCGCATGACCTGGGCATCACCAAGAATTACACGGTGGTGCACGACCTGCCGTTCCACTTCAACAATGCCTTGCTGGCCAAGGGCGAGCGCAAGCTGGAGTTCAACCGGGCGCAACCGGCCCGCTTTGGCGTGCTACCGCGCCACGGCGACAGCGCCTCGGTGCGCTGGTTTGAGGGCACGCCCTGCCACATCCTGCACCTGGCCAACTGCTATGAGGATGGCGACGAGGTGGTGATGGACGGCTGCATCATGCCCGACCCGCACAAGCCGGCCGTGGGACAGTCCAACGAGGGCGGCAAGCAGGCCGCTTACGACAAGATTCGCGCCCACCTGGACAAGTACAACAACCCGACCCTGATGTACCGCTGGCGCTTCAATCTCAAGACCGGCGCCACCCACGAGGAGCAGCTTGACGATGAGATCACCGAGTTTCCGATCGTCAGCAACGACTACGTGGGGCTGCCCTACCGTTACAGTTTCAACGTGCTCTATGAGCGCGGCGAGTGGTTGTTTCGTGGCCTCAAACGCTATGACCTGCAAACCCGCCAGACCCAGTCCATGGAATTTGGCAAGGGTTGCTACGGCAGTGAGCCCCAGGTGGCCCGGCGCCTGGGCGCCACGGCCGAGGACGACGGCTATGTGCTGACCTTTGTGAACAACATGCCTGAGAACCGGTCCGAGTGCTGGGTGATCCCGGCCCAGGATATGACACGTGGCCCGCTGGCCCGCATCATCCTGCCGCACCGCATCTCGGCCGGCACGCACGCCTGCTGGGTGGAAGGCGACCGCATGAGCGGCGAGCACCGCGACCCGCGCTACATCCCAGCCTGAGGCATGGCGCATCTTGTCCTCTTGCCGGGGCTCAACAACACGTCGGCAGTGTTCGGAGCCGTGGCGCAGGCCTTGCCGGCTGATATTCAGCCACATTGCCCCGATCTGCCGGCCCTGACCACCGTGGAGCTGCTGGCCAAGCAGGTGCTGCGTGATGCGCCCGCCACCTTTTGGCTGGGTGGTTTTTCATTTGGTGGCTATGTGGCCATGGCGGTGCTGGCGCTGGCGCCCGAGCGGGTGCAGGGCATAGCGCTGATCTGCTCCTCACCACTGGCCGACACGCCGGAGCAGCGGGCGCGCCGGCTGGACGCGATCCACCTGGCCGAGCAGGGTGGTCATGAGGCCAGCGCGTCGGCCGCTACCTTGCCCTTTCACCCTGACAGCTTGAACAATCCCGAGCTGATTGCCCTGCGGCGCGAGATCGTCTATGCCTACGGTGCTCAACGCTACATCGCCCACTGCCATGCCTGCATGGCTCGGCCCGACCGCTCAGCGCTGCTCGACGGCCGCCGCCCCACTTTGCTGGTGAGCGCCTCGCACGACGTGGTGGTGCCCGTGGCTGGTGTGCGCGCTGTGGCAGACCGGGTGCCCGGCAGCCAGTTTGAACTGATTGACGGCGCCGGCCACCTGCTGCCGCTGGAACAGCCCCAGGCCCTGGCCGAGGTACTGACTGGCTGGATCAGGCGCGGTTGAGCCGATTCAGCGCCCGCGTTGGCAGCGCTGGGGTGACCCCGTGTCCAGGTTCTCCAGCGGCGCGGGTCTTGCAGGGTGAGGGCGCCAACCACCACCACCAAGCCTTTCGGGTAGTAGCCAGCGGTGCTGGCGTGGTAGTGGTCAAAGGTCCACAGGTGGAGCAGCGGATGGTCTCGGCCCGGTAGAAACGCGTGGTCGAGCCATAGCCACATGTGAAGCTGTTGCCGATGAACAGCGCGTGGCAGCGAGCAAGGGATTTTCCGCGCTATGTGCCCCCCCTTTGCGCTGGCGCAGGGTGCCAGGGCGATGCCGGGTCTACCATGGGCTGGCTCGTCAGCAGGGTCGTCAGATGGCGCTGTGTTGATGGGCCTCAGCCGATTGCACGGCTGTTTCGGGTGCGACAGCGCATTCCTGCCAGATTCTTCCGTTAAGGACCTTGACCATGATTCACCGCCACCTCGCCACCACCGCCCTGCTGCTTGGCCTATTCCTGAACTTGCCGGGTTGTGCCGTATCGCGCGGGCAGGAGACCATCGGGTCTTACATTGACGACGCGGCCATCACCACCAGT
>JBEGOC010000101.1:0-29418 GCA_041182225.1 Pseudomonadota bacterium
CCGGCGCCCAACAGGTTGCTGGTGCAGCGGCCGCACAGCGAGGGATGCGCCGGCTCGGCGCCAACATCTTCGCGGTAATGCCAGCAGCGCTCACATTTGGTGCCAGAAGCGGTGCCAACCCTGATGGACAGGGCGTCTCCAGCGATGATTTCAATCGCAGAGGTGATGAACACAAACTTCAGGTCCGCGCCCAGGCTGGCCAGAATGCCCAGGTCGGCCGGCGGCGCCGTCAGGGTCACCTGGGCCTGCAGCGATGAGCCCACCTGGCCCGCCGCGCGCAAGGCCTCAATCTCCTTGTTGACCGCCTCGCGCAGTTCGCGCAGGCGGGCCCATTTGGCCAGCAGCGCGCTGTCGGGGGCGTCCAGTGTGGCGTAGGTGGCCATGAAGATCGAGTCGCGGCAGGCGGCCGGCGTCTTGCCCGCCTCACCCAGTACGGCCCAGGCTTCCTCGGCAGTGAAGCTCAGGAACGGCGCCATCCAGCGCAGCATGGCGTGGGTGATCTGGGACAGGGCGGTTTGCGCGCTGCGCCGGGCCAGTGAGCCGGGCGCGGTGGTGTAGAGCCGGTCCTTGAGCACATCCAGGTAAAACGCACCCAGGTCTTCCGCACAGTAAATCTGCAGCTTGGCCACCACCGGGTGGAACTCATACACCTCGTAGTGCGCCAGGATATCGGCCTGCAGCGCGGCGGCGCGGCTCAGCGCGTAGCGGTCGATCTCCAGCATCTGCGCTGGCGGCACGGCGTCGGTGGCCGGGTCGAAGTCGCTGATGTTGGCCAGCAGGAACTTGAGCGTGTTGCGCACCCGACGGTAAATGTCCACCACGCGCGCCAGGATCTTGGCGTCGATGCCGAGGTCGCCCGAATAGTCGGTGGAGGCGCACCAGAGCCGGATGATTTCGGCCCCCATCTTGTCGCTCACCTCCTGGGGCGCCACCACATTGCCCATGCTCTTGCTCATCTTGCGGCCCTGGCCGTCTACGGTGAAGCCGTGCGTCAGCAGGCCACGGTAGGGCGCCCGGTCGTACATGGCGCAGGCGGTCAGCAGCGAGCTGTGGAACCAGCCGCGGTGCTGGTCGTGGCCTTCCAGGTACAGGTCGGCCTCCGGCCCCTGGTCATGGCCGGTGCCGGGGTGCGAGGTTTTCAGCACCGTGGTGTGGGTGGTGCCGGAGTCGAACCAGACCTCCAGGATGTCGGTGCTTTTGCTGTAGTGGGCCGCGTCCGCCGCGGCGCCGACGCGGGCCAGGATGGCTTCCGGACTGGCCTTGCTCCAGGCCTCGATGCCACCGGCTTCCACCATGTCGGCGGCCACATCCATGATGGCCAGCGTTTGGGGGTGCAAATCGCCGCTGTCTTTGTGCAGGAAGAAGGGCACCGGCACGCCCCAGCTGCGCTGGCGGCTGATGCACCAGTCGGGCCGGTTGGCAATCATGTCGCGCAGGCGGCCCCGGCCGTTTTCTGGGTAGAAGGCGGTGTTGGCGATCGCATCCAGGGCGGTCTGGCGCAGCGTCTTGGGGGCCTTGTCCACGGTGAACACGCCTTCGCCCTCGTCCATGCGCACGAACCACTGGGCGGCGGCGCGGTAGATCACCGGCGTCTTGTGGCGCCAGCAGTGGGGGTAGCTGTGGTTGATGTGGGTCGTGGCAAACAGCCGGTCGGACTCGCCCAGCACCTCGATGATGCGCGGGCAGGCTTTCCAGATGTTCATGCCGCCAAACAGCGCCAGCTCGGGCGCGTACTGGCCGTTGCCCTGCACCGGGTTGAGGATGTCTTCATAGGCCATGCCGTGGGCGACGCAGCTGTTGAAATCGTCTACGCCATACGCGGGGGACGAATGCACCAGCCCGGTGCCGTCGTCGGCGGTGGCGTAATCGGCCAGGTAAACCGGGCTCAGCCGGTCGTAGGCCGGGTCCACATGGGCCAGCGGATGGCGGAAGTTGATGCCGCCCAGCGCTTCGCCCGGCGTGGTGGCCAGCACGGTGCCGGTCAGGCCGTAACGCTCCAGGCACCGGGCCACCAGGCTTTCGGCCAGCACCAGCAGACCGCGCGGCGTGTCCACCAGGGCGTAGGGCAACGCCGGGTTCAGGTTCAGCGCCTGGTTGGCCGGGATGGTCCAGGCGGTGGTGGTCCAGATCACGGCAAAGGCAGCGCGCGGCTGGCCGTCGGCACCGGCTGGCAGCGCGCCCAGGTTGAAGGCGCCCGCCAGCCGCTGGGGCTCGGCGCACAAAAAGCCGACATCGAGCGTCTGCGACTTTTTGTCGGCGTACTCGATCTCGAACTCGGCCAGCGAGGAGCCGCAGTCAAAGCACCAGTACACCGGCTTGAGCCCGCGGTAGACAAAGCCGCGCTCCACCACGCGCTTGAACGCCCGGATCTCAGCGGCTTCATTGACGAAATCCATGGTGCGGTACGGGGTGTCCCAGGCGCCGAGCACACCCAGGCGCTTGAAGTCGGCGCGCTGCTGGTCGATCTGCTCGGTGGCAAAGGCGCGGCTTTTGGCCTGCATCTCATCGCGCGGCAGGTTGCGGCCATGCAGTTTTTCGATGGCGTTCTCGATCGGCAGGCCATGGCAGTCCCAGCCCGGGATGTAGTGCGCGTCCATGCCCATGAGCTGGCGCGACTTGACGATCATGTCCTTGAGCACCTTGTTGGCCGCGTGCCCGATGTGGATCTTGCCGTTGGCGTAGGGCGGCCCGTCGTGCAGCACGAACTTGGGCGCATGGACCCGCGCATCGCGCAGCTTTTGGTACACGCCCCGGTCGTCCCAGTCCTTCACCCAGCCGGCTTCGCGCTTGGGCAGGTCGCCGCGCATCGGGAACGGGGTGTCGGGCAGGTTCAGGGTGCTGCGGTAATCAGTCGGGGCGGTGGTGTCGGTCATGGTGCGGTGGGGACGGGTTCGCTGCCTGGCAGAGGGTGTCAAAGGGACCGGAACCAGGGTGGGGAACCGGCGGGCGCTGGCGGTACCGACTAAATTCGGTCGCGCGTCGTTTGCCGATGCGTCTGGGCGTGCAGCGCACTCAGGTAGTGGCGGGCCTCGTCGCAGTCGCGCGCAATGCCCTGCATCAAGGCGTCGAGGCCGTCGTACTTGAGTTCGTCGTGTAGCTTGTGCAACAGTTCCACCCGAATAATTTTACCGTATGCCCCTTCGGCCCCGAGCTCGGCCGGCCAGTCCAGGCAATGGGTTTCCAGCAGCACCCGGCCGCCATTGACATCGCTGGCGTCCAGCGAAGGCCGCACCCCCAGGTTGGCCACGCCGGGCAGCGGCGCTGCTGTCAGGCCGTGCACCAGCACCACAAAAATACCGCCCGCCGCTGGCTTCCAGTGGGCGAAACGCAGGTTGAGCGTGCGAAAACCCAGCTCGCGCCCCAGCTTGCGGCCATGCACCACATGGCCCGAAATCCGGTAGGGCCGGCCGAGCAGGCGGGCCGCATCGTCCATGCGGCCCTCGCGCAGCGCCAGCCTCACCTCTGAGCTGGACACGCGCAGCCCGTGCACCTCGTAGCTGTTCATGCGTGCCACGTCAAAGCCGCCGCGGGTGCCGGCGGCGTCCAGCAGGGCGTAGTCGCCAGCGCGCTGGGCACCGAAACGGAAGTCATCGCCCACCAGCACGTAGCGGGCGCCCAGCCCCTGCCGCAGCACCTGGTCGACGAAGGCCTGCGGTGGCATCGCGGCCAGGCGGGCGGCAAACGGCAGCACCACGGCCTGGTCCACGCCGCTGCGCGCCAGGTCGCTGAGTTTGTCGCGCAGGGTGCCGATGCGGGCCGGCGCCAGATCGGGCTGCTGCCGGCGTGCTGCAAAGTAGTCGCGCGGGTGCGGCTCGAAGGTCAGCACGCAGCTGGGCACACCGCGCTGTTCGGCCTCGCTGCGCAGCAGCGCCAGCATGGCCTGGTGGCCGCGGTGAACGCCGTCGAAGTTGCCGATCGTCAGGGCGCAGGCTGGGGCGATGCCGGGATGGTGGAAGCCGCGGAAAACCTTCATCGGATGTTATCTTTTTGATAGCAAAGCACGGCTGTGGGTCGGCGCGGGCTTTATCGGGGTGTCACGAAAACAGGGTATATTGTCTCGCAGTGGCAGCCGTCGATTTTTCGGGCCTGCCCATGCAGGCGACTGCATCCCGTGTCATCGTTGCAAGGATGTTGCAGGAGGGGTTTATTTGAAGGTCTTGAAGCTGTCCGCCCAGGGTTTGCCGCAGTCGTGGATTTCACTGGAACAGGCCGTCATCCACTACGCCGCCAATGAGGTGCGCTGGGAGATGGGGGGCGAGGTGGCGGTGTTTCGCGGCGGCCACAACGCGGTCACGGGCCAGCAGTCGATCATCACGGTCAACAGCATCATCGGCACCAAGGGCGTGCCCAATATCAACCCGTTCAACCTGAAGCCTGGCCTGACCAACGGCAAACTCTTTGCGCGCGACCGCAACCTGTGCGCCTACTGCGGCGATCGCTTTGCGGAGGAGACGCTGACGCGCGAGCACATCATTCCCTTCGCGCAGCAGGGCCAGGACGGCTGGATGAACGTGGTCACCGCCTGCCGCCCCTGCAACCACCGCAAAAGCCACCGCACCCCGGAGCAGGCCGGCATGCCGCTGCTGTACGCGCCCTACGTGCCCAGCCTGTGGGAAGACTTCATCCTGCGCAACCGCCGCATCCTGGCCGACCAGATGGAGTTCCTGATGGCCCATGTGCCCCGCTCGTCGCGGCTGCTGGCCTGAGGGACGGGCGCTTGGTCGGCGTTTAGGGCTGAGTTTTTGCCGGCACAAGAGCCAGACGCAGTTTGGCCACATCGTAGACCGCACTTTTGTCGCGCTTCCCGACGGCAATGGTCAACAGCACAAGTGCGTCGTCCTGCACCCGGTAGACCAGACGAAAGCCGGTGCTGCGCAGCTTGATTTTGTAGCAATCAGGCATCGCGGTCAGTGCCGCAGATGGAACCCTGGGTTCATCCAGTCTGCGCAGAAGCGCCTTGGCAAATTGGGTCTTGATGCTGCCGTCGAGTTTGTCCCATTCCTGCTTGGCCTGAGGCAAAAACTGCAGCCGGTAGGCGCCTGACGCCGTGGTCATTGTTCAGATTTGTCCTGCCGGTGCCTTGGCCGATGGGCGTGACCGAGGTGGCTTGCGTGTCTTGCCGCTGGCGAGGGCTTCCAATTCAGCGCGTGTGACCTCGACGACCTGACCAGGGTTAGCCAGCCATGACGCCACGCGTTGCTGAACAATTGGAATCAATTGCAAATCGTCGAGCACATCCATCAGGGCCTCATACGTCCGCGCCGGCACCAGGTACGCTGAGGGCTTGTTGTGATGCAAGACGACGATGGTCTCTGTCCCGGCATCACGAATGACCGCCGAGGGGTTTTTCTTGAGTTCGGTGATGCCAATCGATGTTTCGGCCAATACAGCGTCCATGAGGGTGCTCCAAAGCTTGGGTACGCTGGCATGGTACCAACAAATGACCAATTAAGTGGTCTTATTTCGACAGTGTCATGACAGAAGATTGGTGTCAGCTCTCGGGTTCTTCAGCATAATCAAGAAAAGGGAGCACAACATGACAAAGGCGTTTTTCACCCGGCGGCTGGCTTTGGGCACGGTGCTGTTGGGGCACTGGCCCTGGAGCGTCACAAGGGCCCAGACCCCAACTGCCACCGTCCCCGCGCCACAAGCTTTGCCCCTGGCGCCCATGCTGGGCAAAAACTGGCAACCCGGGCTGGACCCGGCCGATTTTTTGGTGAGTGAAAAGCTCGACGGCGTGCGGGCCCTGTGGGACGGGCAAACCTTGCGTTTTCGCAGCGGTCGCACCATCGGCGCGCCGGGCTGGTTTCTGGCCGGCCTGCCCGCCACCGCCCTGGATGGCGAGCTGTGGCTGGGGCGGGGCAGTTTTGACCGGCTGTCGGCCATCGTCCGGCGCAGCTCGCCCGTGGAGGCGGAATGGCGCGCCTTGAATTACATGGTGTTTGATTTGCCCGGGTCGGGCGGGCCGTTTGCCGAGCGGGCGCAGCGTGCCGCCGCTTTGGTGGGCGCTGGCAGCCCGGCTTGGTTGCAGGTGATCGTGCAGGAGCGGGTGGCGGATGCTGGCGCCCTGCAGCGGCTGCTGCAAACCCGGGTGGGGCAGGGCGCCGAGGGGCTGATGCTGCACCGTGCCGATGCGCTCTGGGCGCCCGGGCGCAGCGAGGCGCTGCGCAAACTCAAACCCCTGCCAGACGATGAAGCCAGGGTGGTGGCCCATGTGCCGGGCAAGGGCCGGCTCCAAGGCAAGTTGGGTGCCCTGCAGGTGGAGCTACCCAGCGGCCAGCGCTTTGCCCTGGGCAGTGGTCTGAGCGATGCCGAACGGCTGGCGCCGCCGCCCATCGGGTCGCTGGTGACTTACCGCTACCGGGGCCTGACCCCCTCAGGCCTGCCGCGCTTTGCCAGTTTTGTGCGCCAGCGGGCCGAGGAGTAGGGCCAAAGGTCAGGCTCGCACACCCTGTTCCTCGCGTTTGCTGCAATGGTGCTGCATGCCCAGCCCCCAGTTGCGGCGATCCCGATTACCGGTAACTTGCGAGGTGGATGTTGGTCTCGGTGCTGCGGATTCCGCTGATCAGGCGGACACGCTCAAGGACGTCAGAAAGCTCCTTGGTCGATGCGGCCTCTATTTCTGCCAGGAGGTCCCAGCGCCCATTGGTGTCGTGCAGCGCCACCAAACCTGGTTCACCCAGCAGCCTGGCAATCACTTCGCGTGTGGTGTTGCCCTCGACGAGCACGCCCATCCAGGCGCGGATGCGATCGGGCTCTGCCTCGGGCCGCAGGCGCACGGTGTATCCCAGGATCACCTGCTTGTCTTCGAGCTTGCGCAGGCGGTTATTGATGGTGCCCCGCGACACCTTGAGCTTGTAGGCCAGGTCGGCCATTGTCATGCGGGCGTTTTGCCGCAGCAGCCCAATGAGTTGCAGATCAAGTTCATTCATGCGACAAATTGTCAACTTAATCTGCCGAAATGACAAATAAATTAGCAAAAAACAATATTTATGCCGATTGCGATTGACATGGAATCCCGGAACACTCGTTGCATCGTCACTACACCCCTTTTGAGACCTGAAAATGACCAGCTTAACCTCGCCCATGGACCCGTTTCACCCTCTCTACCTGAGCGTCGCTGACGTCGTGGCCTTGGTGACCCGCAAGGGATTGCGAGCCTGCATCGCTGGCATTGCGGACAACATTCGCGCCGACTTTCTGCGCTGGCACGAATTTGACAAGTCTGCCCGCGTGGCCAATCACTCGGCCGATGGGGTGATTGAGCTGATGCCAATCTCTGACCAGTCAACCTACAGCTTCAAGTACGTCAATGGCCATCCGAAGAACACAACGATCGGTCTGTCGACCGTGATGGCGTTTGGCGTGCTGGCCGACGTGACCACTGGCGCGCCCAAGCTGGTGAGCGAGCTGACCTTAACCACCGCCTTGCGCACTGCCGCGACCTCGGCACTGGCCGCCCAAGCCTTGGTCCGTCCCGGCAGCCGTGTCATGGCCCTGATCGGGAACGGCGCGCAGAGCGAGTTCCAGGCAATCGCATTCCAGCATCTGGTGGGTATCGAGACTGTCCGCCTGTTTGACATCGACTCGGCCGCCACCGCCAAGTTAGTGGCCAATTTGGCGGGTAGCGGTCTGAAGGTCGAAACCTGCGGCAGCACGCGCGAGGCGGTGCTGGGTGCGGATATCGTGACAACGGTCACCGCCGACAAGCAGTGCGCCACGATCCTGACCCTCGACATGCTGGCGCCTGGCATGCACATCAATGCGGTGGGCGGTGACTGCCCTGGCAAGACCGAGCTGGGCGTTGACGTCCTCGATGCGGCCAAGGTGTTCGTTGAATTCACACCGCAGTCGCGCGGCGAAGGTGATATCCAGCAGATGCCTGCCGACTTTGCCGTGACTGAACTGTGGGAAGTGCTGGCTAACCTCAGGGCGGGCCGCGAAAGCGCAGAGCAAATTACCGTGTTTGATTCGGTTGGCTTTGCGCTTGAAGACTTTTCCGCCATGCGCTTCATGCACGCTGCTGCCCAGGAACTCGGCTTCGGTACGCGTCTAGCCTTGATTCCGCGCCTCGCTAACCCCAAAAATCTGTTTGGTGCACTGTTGCCGGGTGACCGCGTGCGCATGCCGACAGCGCCATCTCTGACGCTGCCCGAGCCTCAGTGACCGTGAATGGCGTCGGTGAGGCAACGCGCCAGATAGGCGGCAGCCGGCGCCAGCGGCACATCGGGCGGGGCCAACAGGATCAGTTCAACCGGCGGTGGCTGCAAATTGTGCAGCGCCAGGCCCACCAGTCCATGTGCCTCCGGTTGCGCCAGCAGCGGTGCCGGCATCACCGACACCGCGCCAGACTGGCGCACCAGCGCCATAGCGGCCATGGCATCGCAACGGGAGATCAGCTCCGGTGGCGCCACACCCGCCTGCGCAAACATCGCCGCGACGCCTTCGTCCGGTTCAACTGCCATGGGGCCCGGTAAGACCCATTCGAGTTCGCGCAGCTGCTGGGCCGTGGGATGGTTGAGAACGGGATGGCCCACGCGCACCACCAGGGTCTGCGCGGCCTGGCCAAGCCGAGTGGCCTCGAACTCCTGAGCTGCGACTTCCCCGCTGCTGGCTACGATGGCAAAGTCCAGTGAACCATCCCGCAGGGCCGGCAGAACCCGTGTCACCAGTCCTTCCATCAGTCGCAGCTCCACCCGCGGGTAACGTTTGCGAAACCAGCGAAAGCTCTCGCCGAGCACGGTCAGCATCAGGTAAGGCGTCAAGCCCACCCGCACGGCGCCGGTTTGGTCGCCCAGCGACTGCCGCAGTTCATCCTGCGCCAGTTGAAGCTGGCGCATCACCAGACGGGCTCGGGTATGCAGCCGCAGTCCCGTTTCGGTGAGTACGACGCCGCGGGATTTGCGCACCAGCAGTGCCACCCCCGCATCCTCTTCAAGTTGGCGCAATGACTTGGTCAGCGCGGCCTGTGTCAAGTGCAGGGCCCGCGCAGCGGCGCGAATGCTGCCGTGATCGACCGCGCCAACCAGAGCCTGGAGTTGGTGGAGCTTCATGACCGACCAGCGTGGTTGGGACAACCAAAAGTTTTCATACAAATTAATTTTAGCCTTACGGTTGTCTAAGAGACTGTCTAGCATCCAGCGATCCCTATTTACCGCCTGCGAGGTTTAGCTATGAATCGGATGCATATCTTGGGCGCCCTGATGGGCGTCTTCCTGTCGATCACGGCACCGGCACGCGCCGATACGTTTCCGAACAAACCCGTGACGCTGATGGTGCCCTATCCAGCCGGAGGCCTGTCAGACATCCTGGCCCGCAAGGTCAACGTGGCGCTGGCCGCCGAGTTCAAACAGCCCGTCATCATCGAAAATTTGGGCGGTGCGGGTGGTGCCATCGCGGCTCAGAAGGTGCTGAATGCGCCAGCTGACGGTCACATCATCTTTCAGGGCTCGCCCAACGAGCTGATTCTTGGCCCGCTGGCCATGAAGGCGGTCAAGTACAAGCCCGAGGACTTCCGTCTGGTGCAGCAGATCGCGATCGCACCGATCTCGATCTCGGCGCGCAAGGATTTCCCGCCCAGCAATGCCAGGGAGCTGGTGGCGTACGCACGAAAGGCCGCCGCAGAGGGCAAGCCGGTGAGTTACGCCAGCGTGGGCACAGGTAGCCTGTATCACCTGATGGGCGAAGACATGGCGCACAAGATGGGCGCCACCATGCTGCACGTGCCCTACAAAGGTGGTGGTCCCATTCTGCAAGATTTGCTGGGTGGTCAGATTGACATGTTCATCACGCCCTATGGTGCGCCACACGTCGCGATGGAAAAGGAGGGCAAGCTCAAGTTCGTCGTGGCCCTGTCCGAAAAGCCACAGCGCCTGATTCCTCATGTCGGCTCAGTCGATGAGGCGCCTGAACTCAAGCGTTTTTATTACACGATTGGCAGCGGTTATTACGTTAAGGCGGGCACGCCTGAGACGGTGGTCGAAGCGCTGCATCGCGCCCTGACCAAGGTGATGTTGGACAGTGAGTTGCGCAGCACACTGACCGCTCTGGGTCAGGAGCTGGCTACGCCGCTGCGACTTGACGAGGCCAGCAAGGCTTACGCCGACGAGATCAGGCTCTACCAAGGCATAGCAAAGTCGATCAACTTGCAGGCCCAATGAGCGTGCTTGATGCCGTGCGTCGGCGGGTCGCGCCGTTTGTGACCCTGCGCCATGATCTGCATCGCCACCCTGAGCTGGGTCTGCAGGAGGTGCGTACCTCCGCGCTGCTGGCGGAACGGCTCGAAGCCTGGGGCTATCGCGTCACGCGCGGTCTGGCCACGACGGGGCTGGTGGCGCAGCTGGTGCGCGGGACCGGGCCCAGGCGTCTGGCGCTGCGCGCCGACATGGACGCACTGCCAATCCACGAAATCAACACAGTCGCGCACCGCAGTGTGAACGACGGCGTGATGCACGCCTGCGGCCATGATGGCCACACGGCCATGCTGATGGCAGCGGCGCACTACATTGCGGAAGAGGTGGATTTCTCGGGCACGCTCAACATGATTTTTCAACCCGCCGAGGAGTATCCTGGCGGGGCTAGGCTGATGATCGAGCAAGGGTTGTTCGACCGTTTTCCGTGCGACGCCATCTTTGCTGCGCACAACATGCCGGGTATTCCGGCCGGGCAGCTGGTCTTCATTGAGGGACCGGCCATGGCCTCCAGTGACGACGTGACCATCACCCTCACTGGTCTGGGCGGCCATGGCGCCATGCCGCATTGCGCGCAAGATCCCATCGTGGCGGCCGCCAGCATTGTGATGGCCTTGCAGACCATCGTCGCCCGCAACGTGGACCCCCAACTCGCGGCTGTCATCACGGTAGGAACCTTGGTGGCTGGCCAGGCCAATAACGTGATCCCGAATTCGGCCCGCCTTGGGCTGAGCGTACGGGCGCTCGATCATGGCGTGCGTAATTTGCTGCAGCAGCGCATCACAGCGCTGGTCAAGGCGCAGGCCGAGAGCCTGGGTGTGCATGCCACCATCGACTACCAGCGCGACTACCCAGTGCTGGTCAACACGAGCGCCGAGACCGAACTGGCCCGCCAGGTTGGCATTGAGCTGGTGGGTGAAGAACGAGTTACCCGGCAGGGTCGACCACTCACGGGCAGTGAGGACTTCGCCTTCATGCTGGAACATTGCCCTGGCAGCTATCTGATTATTGGCAATGGGGCTGGCGAGGGCAACTGTATGGTGCACAACCCCGGTTATGACTTCAACGACGATATCCTGCCGGTCGGCGCAGCCTTTTGGGCCCTGCTCACGCAGCGCTATTTGACAGATTAACGCGAGGCCCACATGACGACCGAACTCTGGAAACTCAGCGCCACCGACCTGGCGGGCCGAATCGCCCGTCGTGAAGTCAGTGCGCGTGAGGCAACCGACCATGTGCTGTCCCGCATTGAAGTGGCCAACCGCCAAGTCAATGCGCTGGCCACCGTGCTGGGCGATTCGGCGCGCGAGGCAGCCGATGCCGCGGATGCCGCTCAGGCGCGCGGCGAGCCAATCGGCGCACTGCACGGTGTGCCGGTAACCATCAAGATCAATGTCGACGTGCGGGACCAGGCCACCACTGACGGCGTGGTTGCGCTCCAGGGCAACCTGGCCGCTACGGATTCCCCTCTGGTCAAATCCATGCGCGATGCGGGTGCGATCATCGTGGGCCGCAGTAATGCGCCAGCGTTTTCACTGCGCTGGTTCAGCGACAACAGTGTTCATGGCCGCACGCTAAACCCGTTTGACCATCGCATCACACCCGGCGGCTCAAGCGGCGGGGCTGCTGCAGCCACGGCCATGGGGATGGGAGCCTTGGCCCATGGCAACGATTACGGCGGCTCGATCCGCTACCCGGCCTGGGCATGCGGTGTGGTCGGTCTGCGCACCACGGTCGGTCGCGTGCCGTCCTACAAAGCCAGCGCACCTAACCGCATCATCAGCAACCAGCAGATGTCGGTGCAGGGCCCGCTCACGCGCACCGTCGCTGACGCCCGCCTGGCGTTGCAGGTGATGGCACAGGGCTCGCCGCTGGACCCACAGTGGACACCGGTGCCGCTCGCGTTCACGGATGCCCGCCAGGCAGTTCCCGTGGCCGTGTTCCGCAGCTGGGCACAGTCGCGGGTGGACCCGACGGTCAGCGCCGCTGTCGACCAAGCCGCGCGGTGGCTGGAGGCCGCCGGCTACCAGGTCGAAGAAGTCGAGCCACCGCACTTCGCCGAGGTGGCTGCGATGCAGTTCCAGATGGTCATGAATGACATGCGCCGCGGTGGCGAGCCCTTCATGCGAGAGAACGGCGACGATGCACTGCGCACGGCGCTGCGCCACTACATGGCCATCAACCCGGTTTGGGATCGCGACCAGTACTTGGACGCGCTCACCCGCCGCTTCAACATCGCCCGCGACTGGGCGTTGTTCTTTGAGCGCTACCCGGTGTTGCTAATGCCCAACTCATGGGAGCGGCAGTTCCCGATCGACGACGATTTGCGCTCACCCGAACGCACCGCGCAGATTTTGCTGGCGCAAGCGCCCTTGCTCAGTACCGCCGTGCTCGGACTGCCAGGCCTGTCGGTCCCCACTGGGCTGGTCGACGGCCTGCCGGTGGGTGTGCAGCTCGTCAGCGACCGGTTTCGCGAGGATCGAATCCTGGCCGCTGGTGAGGTCATCGAACAGCGTGCGCAATTCTCGGCATTGGCGACCTTGGCCGCCGTCGAGCCATTGGAAGGCTAAATTCGGAAGACTAATTTCAGGCAAACACGCCCGCGGTGTCCTGCATCCGGTTGGAGACCTCGCCCAGGTGGTGCAGGGTGTCGCCGAAGGTCATCTCCAGCTGGGTCAGCTTTTTGAAATAGTGGCTGACGATGTACTCGTCGGTCACGCCAATGCCGCCGTGCAATTGCACCGCCTGCTGGCCGATGAAGCGCATCGCGTTGCCGAGCTGGTACTTGGCCCGGGCCATGGCGGCGCGGCGCTCGGGCGCCGGGGCGTTGAGCTTGAGGGAGGCGTAGTAGCTCATCGAGCGGGCCAGCTCCAGCTGCATCTTCATATCAGCGGCGCGGTGGCGCAGCGCCTGGAAGCTACTGATCACCACGCCAAACTGCTTGCGTGTGTTCATGTACTCGGTGGTCAGGCTCAGGGTTTTGTCCATCACACCCACCGCTTCGGCACAGGTGGCGGCAATGCCGATGTCCACCGCGTGTTCCAGCGCCGCGAGGCCGTCGAGCGTGACCAGCTCGGCCGGTGCCTGCTGCAGCGTGACTTCGGCCGCGCGGCCGCCAT
Organism: Pseudomonadota bacterium; assembly: GCA_041182225.1. GTDB lineage: Bacteria > Pseudomonadota > Gammaproteobacteria > Burkholderiales > Burkholderiaceae_C > Rhodoferax. The sequence continues at coordinate 13,310 of JBEGOC010000101.1, forward strand.
CCTGGGTGCCGTAGCCACGGGTGCTGACGCCCGCTGCCTCACGGGCCACCAGAAACAAGGCCATGCGCTCGCCCACCAGGGCCGGCACCAAAAAGGCATCGGCCTGATCACCCGCAGGTACTATGCTTTTTGTAGCATCCAAGGTCCAGCCAGCGGGGGTTTGGGCGGCTTTCGCCTTGCAAACATCGAGCCGGTAGCGGGCCGCGCGTTCCTGGTGCGCCAGCACCACCAGCGCCTCGCCGCTGGCGATGCGCGGCAGCCAGGCGGCTTGCAAGGCCTGTGGCGCGTAGCCGCCCAGCACGCCGCCGGCGATCAGGCTGTGCGCCAGGGGTTCGAGCACGATGCCGCGCCCGAGCTCCTCCATCACCACCATGCCTTCCACCGGCCCCATGCCCATGCCGTCGTGCTCGGGCGCGATGTAGAGGCCGCACAGGCCGAGTTCGGCCAGTTCGGTGTAGGCGGCGCGTGAGAAACCGCCAGCCCGCGTGGTCTCGCGGCGGCGCTCAAAGCTGTAGCCCTTGTCCACCCATTTGCGCACGGCGTCGCGCAGTTGGTCCTGGTCGTCAGAGAAATCAAAGTCCATGGTGCTTGTCCTGGCGGTTCGGTGGCAGCGGCGGGGCGGGTCAGCCCAGCACCACCTGCGAGACGATGTTGCGTTGCACTTCGTTGCTGCCGCCGTAAATGGTGGTCTTGCGCATATTGAAGTAAGTCGAGGCCAGGGGTGCGCACCAGGCAGCGCCCACGGCATCGCCCTGCCAGCCGGCCTCCATGGCCTCGCGGATCAGCGGCAGGGCGTAGGGACCGGCGGCCAGCATCATCAGCTCGGAGTAGCGCTGCTGGATCTCGCTGCCGCGGATCTTGAGCAGGCCGGCAATGTCCAGCGACTGTTTGCCCGACGTTTCAGCCGCCAACACCCGCAGCACCAGCATTTCCAGCGCCACCACATCGACCTCGAGCTTGGCAATCTCGTCGCGAAAACGGGTGTCGTGGTACACCCCTTCGGCGCGGGCGATGCGTTTGAGCCGCTCCAGTTCGCGCTTGGCGCGGTTCACGTCGGCGATGTTGGTACGCTCATGGGCCAGCAGGTGCTTGGCGTAGTGCCAACCCTTGTTTTCTTCACCCACCAGGTTTTCCGCCGGCACTTCGACGTTGTCGAACCAGACCTCATTAACCTCAGCTTCGCCGTCCAGCAGCACAATCGGCCGCACGGTGACGCCGGGTGACTTCATGTCGATCAGCAAAAAGCTGATGCCGGTTTGGGGTTTGCCCTCGCTGCTGGTGCGCACCAGGCAAAAAATCCACTCGCCATACTGGCCCAAGGTGGTCCAGGTCTTCTGGCCGTTCACGATGAACTTATCCCCGCGGCGCTCCGCCCGGGTCTTGAGCGAGGCCAGGTCAGAGCCCGAGCCGGGCTCGCTGTAGCCCTGGCTCCACCAGACCTCTCCGCTGGCGATGCCGGGCAAAAAGCGCTGCTGCTGTTCGGCGTTGCCAAAGGCCATGATCACCGGCGCCACCATCACCGGGCCAAAGGGCACCACGCGGGGCGCGCCAGCCAGCGCACACTCTTCCTCAAACAAGTGTTTCTGGATCGAATTCCAGCCGGGGCCGCCGAATTCCTTGGGCCAGGCGTGGCCGAGCCAGCCTTTTTTACCCAGAATCCTGGCCCAACGCTGCATGTCGTCCCGGCTCAGGCGCAGGGCGTTGTGCACTTTGTGCGATATGTCAGCGGGCAACTGCTCGCGCACCCAGTCGCGAATGTTCTCGCGGAACTGCTGTTCCTCGGGCGTGAAGGCCAAGTCCATGAAGGGTCTCCCGTAAGGTCTGGCGGTCTGTGCTTCAGGGGTCGATCTGCCGCCAAACCTGCGTTTTTAGCACGATCGTGCGATTATGGCAGTCCAAGCGGAGACAAGCCCAACTCGCCCAGCAGGTGTTTCATCTGGGCCTGCAACTGCGCTACCTCAGCTTCGAGCCGGTCCAGTCGGGCCTGGGTGGTTTCGTTGCCGCCATCGCGACCAGCGCTCTGGTTGGGCGCGCCACTGGCCTGCGCCGCCGCCAGGCCGCACAGCAGGTGGGCCCAGCGCTGTTCCCGCGCGCCCGGTGCTCGCGCTAATTTGATCGCCAGGGGCCCGCCCTTGTCGACGCTGCGATCCTGCAGCTCGTCCAGAAAGCCCTCCACCGACGACACATCGGCGAAACGGTACCAACGCTCGCTGTTGAGTCTCAGCTCGGCGGCGGTTTGCGGGCCGCGCAGCATCAGCAGCCCGAGCAGCACCGCCGACTGTTCCGGCACGCCGATGCCGCGCTGGGCGTTGTGTTCAAAGCGGGCGCTGCGTCCGCCGCTGCTTTCGCGCACAAGGCCGGCGCTTTTGAGGCTGTCGATGGCGGCGGCAATGTCGGCCTCAGACAGCTCCATCAGCGGCTCGCGGCTGCTTTTCTGGTTGCAGCCCAGCAGCAGGGTGTTGAGCGTGAGCGGGTAACTGTCGGGCACGGTGCGGGCTTTTTCCATCAGCGTGGCCAGCACGCGCGCTTCGACGGCCGACAGAGGGGTGGTGGCTGGGGTCAGGGTCATAATTCAGGCCGGTATGAGAAACATCGTGATTTTGATCTCGGGCAGCGGCTCCAACATGGCCGCCATCGTCCGTGTCGCCCAGCGTGACAACTGGCTGGCCCATTATGGTGCCCGGGTGGCGGCCGTCATCAGCAACCGGGCCGACGCCGGCGGGCTGACTCTGGCGCGGGAGCAGGGCATTGCCACCGCGGTGCTGGCCCATGGGGATTACGCCACGCGCGAGGCCTTTGACGCGGCGCTGGCCCAGGCCATTGACCGCCATGACGGGCCGGCGCAACCGGCGCTGGTAGTGCTGGCCGGCTTCATGCGCATCCTGACGCCCGGCTTTGTCGCCCGCTACGCCGGGCGCCTGCTCAACATCCACCCCTCGCTGCTGCCGGCTTTTCCGGGGCTGCACACCCACCAGCGCGCCCTGGACGCCGGCTGCAAGCTGGCCGGCGCCACGGTGCACCAGGTCACGGCCGAGCTGGACCACGGCCCCATCCTGGCGCAAGCGGCGGTGCCCGTGCTGCCAGGCGATGATGCCGACGAGCTGGCAGCCCGGGTCCTGACCCAGGAGCACCTGATTTACCCACGCGCCATCGCTGATTTGCTATCGAAAAAATAGCTTAAACCCTATACGCTGTAAGGCTTAAGACGGGTTTTCATCATCAATTCGGCGGAAGCGCGGCTGCCGCACGCCGTCGATCTCGACCGCTTCGGCGAACATCGCTGCCGGCCGCACCCACAGCCCCTGCCCGCCATACAGCGCGCGGTACAGCGTCATCGGCTCCAGCGTCTCACTGTGGCGCACGGTGTCGATGACCTCGTACAGGCCGCCTTTGTAATGGCGGTAGCGGCCGCGTGCGGTGGCGATCATGGGGGGCAGGTCGGAATCAAGCATGGGACAATCCTACGCCATGCACCCCAAAGCCCTGCTCGACGCCTGCTCCGACCTGGTCGCGCTCACCCTCAAGTTCGATCACCCGGCCGATGCGGTCCTGTCACGTTTTTTTCGCGAGCATCGGGGCTTGGGCACGCGCGAGCGCAACACGCTGACCGAAACCGTGTACGCCGTGCTGCGCCAAAAGCTCTTGTTTGACCACATGGCGCCATCCGGCAGCGGCCCGCGCGAACGCCGACTGGCCATTTTGGGTTTTCACGGCCCGGACGATTTCCTGCGCAGCGCGCTGACCGAGCAGGAGAAAAAGTGGCTCGACCCATGCCGGCAAATCCGGGTCGGCGATTTGATGGACCGGCACCGGCACAACCTGCCCGACTGGCTGGTGCAGCCGCTCAAGGACCAGTTGGGCGAGGAATTCTGGCCCTTTGTGGCCGCCCTGGAGCAGGCGGGCGCGCTCGATGTGCGGGTGAACGCCCTGAGTGCCAAGCGCAGCGAGGTGCAGGCCGAGCTGGCCCAGGCCGGCATTGAGGCCCGGCCCACCCCGTTTTCGCCCTGGGGGCTGCGCCTGGCCGGCAAGCCGGCGCTGAACCGGGTGGATGCCTTCAACCGAGGTGCACTCGAGGTGCAGAACGAGGGCTCGCAGCTGCTGGCCTTGCTGACCGACGCCAAACGTGGCGAGATGGTGGTCGATTTTTGTGCCGGCGCGGGTGGTAAGACGCTGGCGCTGGGGGCGGCCATGCGCAACACCGGGCGCCTCTACGCTTTTGACACTTCGGCGCATCGGCTTGACGCGCTCAAGCCGCGCCTGGCGCGTAGCGGCCTGTCCAATGTGCACCCGGCCGCCATTGCGCACGAGCGGGATGACCGCATCAAACGCCTGGCCGGCAAAATTGACCGGGTGCTGGTCGATGCCCCCTGCTCCGGGTTGGGGACGCTGCGGCGCAACCCGGACCTGAAATGGCGCCAGACGCCGCAATCGGTGCAGGCGATGGCGGTCCGGCAAGCCGCCATCCTGCAAAGTGCCGCGCGGCTGCTCAAACCCGGTGGTCGGCTGGTGTATGCCACCTGCAGCCTGCTGCCGCAGGAAAATGAAGCCATTGCCGAGGCCTTTGACGCGGCACACCCCGAGTTCGAGCCGCTTGACGTGGCGGCCTTGCTCGACGCCCAAAAAGTCGAAGGTGCGTCTGGACTGTGCCAGGGCGGCGATGCCGCCAGCCGCTACCTGCGCCTGTGGCCGCACCGGCACCAGACTGACGGCTTTTTCGCCGCGGTCTGGCAGCGCCGCTAGCCGGCGGTCCGCTGGCCGTGCGCGTTGCATAATTAGGCGATGATCCCTACCGCCGAGACCGTGGAGTCCACGCCGTTTGGCCAGGAAGCCAAGCAGGCCTGGGCGGGCTATTTGGCGCGGATGGCCGTCTTTGCCGGCTTCGTCGATGTCATCTACTTCGTGTTTTTCCTGGCCATCGGGTCGCCGGTGCTGGCGTGGGTCAATGTCATCAGCATTCTGATCTACGGCACCATTTACGTGCTGGTGGCTCGGCGCAAACTGGGCTTGGCGATCACGCTGTTCTGGCTCGAAATACTGCCCCACACCGTGCTGGGCACCCTGATGCTGGGCTGGGACAGTGGCTTCTACTACTTGACGCTGATGTTTGCCCCCTTGGTGACCCTGACCAACGCACGGCTGCGTGCCCTGGGCAAAACCCTGTTTGTGGTGCTGGTGCTGGCCAGTCTGGAACTGATTCTGGCGCGACAGGGGCCGCTCACCCCGATTGCCGGGCATCACCTCCTGATGCTCAAGTGGTTCCACCTCCTGCTGTTGGTCGGGATGTTGTCCGGATTGGCCAGTTACTACTGGGGCAAGATTGCGAACGCAGAAAAGCGTCTGCGCAAATTGGCCGTGGTGGACGCCTTGACCGGTCTGCACAACCGGCACCACTTCCAGCAGGTCTGGGACCTGGAACTGGCGCGCTTGCGGCGTAGCGCAGCCCAAGCCTGCGTGCTGATGGTGGATCTCGACCACTTCAAGGCCATCAATGACACGCACGGTCATTTGGTGGGCGACCGGGTGTTGGTGGAGGTGGGACGGGTGTTGAAGCAGGGTGTGCGCGATGTTGACGCCCTGGCGCGCTGGGGTGGCGAAGAGTTCCTGTTGCTGATGCCCGATACCTCGCGGGACGTCGCCTTGCTGGTGGCCGAACGTTTGCGAACCAGCATCAGCGCCTGTTTGCTGGACGATCAGGCCGGCGAGGTTCGCATCACTGCGTCGTTCGGCCTGACCGAGCTGCGCCCTGACGACAGCCTGAGCCAGGCCATTGCCCGGGCCGATCGGGCCATGTACCGCAGCAAAACCAACGGCCGAAACTGTGTGAGTCATGAATGACACTGGTTCAGCTGCGTTCGTCCGGGCGTTGCAGCCCTTAAAATCGAGTGTGAATGTCCGGCCGGGTGATGCGCCCCCCCGATGTTTGCCTTTTATCACCTGGAGCTGGATTCCTTTATGTTGTTACCTGACTGGTCAGTCCTGAACGCCGTGATCAACTGGCTGGCCCTTGGCACCTGGCCCCTGAGCTGGTGGCAGATCGTGCTGTTCACCTTGGCGATGACCCACATCACCATGATCAGCGTCACGGTTTACCTGCACCGGCATCAGGCGCACCGCGCCCTCGACCTGCACCCGATCGCCTCGCATTTCTTCCGCTTTTGGCTCTGGTTGACCACCGGGCAGGTCACCAAGGAGTGGGCCGCGATTCACCGCAAGCACCACGCCAAATGTGAACTGGCCGATGACCCGCACAGCCCGCACGTGCATGGCATCAAGACGGTGTTGTTGCAAGGGGCCGAGCTGTACCGTGCCGAATCCAAGAACAGGGACACGATGGCGCGCTACGGCCATGGCACACCCGACGACTGGTTGGAGCGCCATCTGTACACGCCTTTCTCCTGGCAGGGCGTCGCGGTGATGCTGGTGATTGACCTGGCCCTGTTCGGCGCTGCCGGCCTGACGGTATGGGCGGTGCAGATGGCCTGGACCCCGATCATGGCCGCCGGCATCATCAATGGCGCGGCCCATTTCTGGGGCTACCGCAACTTTGAGGCAAGCGACGCCAGCACCAACATCTCGCCCTGGGGCATTCTGATCGCTGGCGAAGAGTTGCACAACAACCACCACACCTACCCCACCTCTGCCAAGTTGTCGGTCAAGTCCTATGAGTTCGACATCGGCTGGATGTACATCCGTTTGTTGCAGATGGCGGGTCTGGCCACGGTCAAGAAGACGCCGCCCAAGCTGGCTTTTGGTGCGGTGCGCCAGGTCGCCGATGAGAAAACGCTGGAGGCGCTGATCTCCAACCGCTATGAAATCATGGCCCGTTATGCGCAGGACCTGCGCGCCGCGGTGCGGGATGAGGTCGGTGCCATGAAGGCGCGCAGCGCCGATGCGGCGGTGATCCGCGCCGCCCGCCATTGGCTGCACCGGGACGCCGACAAGGTGCCAGCAGCGGCCCTGCCGCAGTTGGTGCTGGCACGGGCCGCATCGCCGGTGCTCGACAAGATGGTCATCATGCGTGAAGAACTGCGCCAGATGTGGCTGAGCCGCTCGCACACCCGTGAGCAATTGGCGGCCGACTTGCAGGCCTGGTGCCATCGTGCCGAGGCCAGCGGCATCGCTGTGCTGCGAGAGTTCTCGCTCACGCTGCGGTCAGCCCGGGCTTGAGCCCGCCGCTGCCACAGCGGTCAATTCAATCCACAATAAAAATCGTCATGCGCACCACTTATAAAAAAATCATTGCAGGTACCGTTGGCCTGTTCATCGCCTTGTCGACTGGCTCCGTGCTGGCCTCCAAAGACCGTTTTGTGGTCGACCTGGTCAATGAGCCCTCGTCCCTCGACCCGCACGTGCAGTGGAATCCGGACAGCTATGCCGTCTACCGCAACGTGTTTGACAACCTGATCACCCGCAACAACAAGGGCGAGATCGTGCCGCAGATCGCCAGTGCCTGGAAACAGGTGTCGGAGACCGTGGTTGAGTTCCAGATCCGCACCGATGTGCTGTTTCACGACGGCCAGAAGCTCACAGCCGAGGACGTCGCCTACAGCGTGCGCCGCATCACCGACCCCAAGTTCGGCAGCCCGCAGCTCGGTCAGTTCGACAAGATCACCAAGGCCGAGGTGAGTGCGGCCAACACGGTACGCCTGACCACCAACGGTCCTTATCCGGCCTTGCTGGCCCAGTTGGTCAAGCTCTCGATCGTGCCCAAAGCGGTGGTCGAGGCGGTTGGCAAGGATGCCTTCAACCTCAAACCAGTTGGCAGCGGCCCCTACATGTTCCAGAGCTGGCAGCGCGGCGTTCAGGTCACGCTGGTGCGCAATGACAAGTACTGGGGTACCAAAGGCCCGTTCCCGACGGCGGTCTTTCGCGCCGTGCCTGATGCAGCCACCCGGGTCGCCAACTTGCAGGCGGGCGCCAGTGATCTGGCCGTCACCCTCAATTCAGACCTGGCGGCCCCGCTGAAAAACGCGCCCAAGGCCAAGGTGCTGGCCGAGCCAACCGAGCGCGTGGCCTACGTGCGCCTGAACACCACCAAGCCCCCGTTCGACAACGAAAAAATCCGGCAGGCGGTGGCCATGGCCATTGACAAGGCCGCGCTGGTGGACGGTATTTTGGGGGGCTTTGACAAGCCAGTCGGGCAAATGTTGACCCAGGCGCACGCCGGCTGGACGCCAGATTTGCCAGCCATCGCGTTCGACCTCAAGAAGGCCCAGGCGCTGGTGAAAGAAGCCGGCCCGGCCGCCAAGCAGGAAATCGAACTGGCCACCTCGCCGGTGTTTGACCAGCGCATCGTGCAGGCCATTCAGCAAATGTTGGTGGATGCAGGCCTGAACGTCAAGATCAACATGTCTGACATGGCCAGTTACCTCAAGCGCGCCCAGGGCGGGCCCGAGGTGGTGCCGGCGCTGAGTTTTGGCCGCTGGTCCTGCGCCTGCCTGGACGCCGATGGTGTGCTGTTTCCCCTGTTGCACAAGAGCAGCCCCTGGTCAGCCTACCGCAACCCAAAAGCCGACGTACAGCTGGAGGCGGCCCGCCAGACCCTGGACGGCAAGAAGCGTGTTGACGCCTACCGCAGCGTCAACCAAATGGTGAATCAGGATGTACCGCTGGTGCCTCTGTACCAAAGTGCCGCCATTTATGGTGCCGCGCGCGGGCTCGACTGGCAGCCCACGCCCGACGAGAGCCTGTTCCTGAACCGCATGACCTACAAGGACTGATCGCACCGGCCCTTTTTGCCATGCAAGGCTTTTTGCTGCGCCGGCTTGGTCAGGTGCTGGTGACGCTGTTTGGCGTCATCACCCTGATCTTCTTCGTGCAACGCCTGACCGGCGACCCGACCTTCCTGCTGGTTCCCGAAACCGCCACCCAAGCGGACATTGATGCCTTGCGCCACACACTGGGTCTGGACCGGCCCCTGTTTGTGCAGTACCTGTCGTTTCTGCGGCAAATCGCGGGTTTTGATCTGGGCCAGTCGGTGGTGCAGAACGTGCCGGTGTCGACCATCATCGCGTCGCGCCTACCCTACACCCTGCAATTGGCCGCCGGTGCGTTGACCGTGGCCTGCGGGCTCGGCATCCCGGTGGGCATCGTGCTGGCGCTGTACCGCCAAACGGCCGCCGCGCGGTTTCTGGCCGGGCTGGTCTTTGCCGCGCAGAGCATGCCCACCTTTTGGAGCGGCATCATGCTGATCATGCTGTTTGCAGTCACCTTGGGTTGGTTGCCGCCGTCATCGGTGGGTGGCGTCGAGAACCTGATCATGCCCTCGGTGGCGCTGGGCTTGCTCAGCATGGCCACCTTTGCCCGCATCACCCGCACCGCGATCCTCGACGAGCTCACCCGCGACTATGTGCGCAGCGCCCGCGCCCGCGGCGCCACCCTGGGCCGCCTGCTGGTGCGGCATTTGGCCCGCAATGCCTCGATTCCGGTGATCACCGTGGCCGCGATCGAGATTTCCAACTTGCTCGCCGGTGCGGTGATCGTCGAGACCGTGTTTGCCTGGCCCGGCTTGGGCCAGGTCACGGTGCAGTCGATCCTGGCGCGGGACTTCATGGTGGTGCAGGGCGTGGTGCTGATGGGGGCTTTTGTGACCATTGCCCTCAACCTGTTGGCCGACGTCCTTTACAGCGCGGTAGACCCGCGTATCCGGCTGGACGGGGTGCGGCGATGAGCGCACCGGTGCACAGCTCGTCTCCCGTCGCGCCGCGGCGGCCGGTCAACCTGGCCCTCTGGCTGCCAGTGGCGGTGATCCTGCTGTTCGTCCTGGCTGCCCTGGCGGCGCCGCTGATCGCACCGTACGACCCGAACGCCCAAAACCTGCTCGGCCGGCTGAAGCCGCCCGGTACCACCTCGCGCGCCTTTCACTACTGGCTCGGCAGCGATGAACTGGGCCGTGATCTGCTCACCCGCCTGATCCATGGTGCGCGGGTGTCTCTGGCGGTGGCGTTCACAGCGGCCCTGCTGTCTGGCACCGTGGGTGTGGTGCTGGGCATGTTGGCCGGCTACCTGCGCGGCTGGGTCGAGGTGCTGGTGATGCGGGTGGTGGACATCTTTCTGTCGGTGCCGGCCATTCTGCTGGCCATCATCACGGTGGCGGTGCTGGGCCCGGGGCTGGTCAATGTGATTGTGGTGCTGGCACTCACGCGCTGGCCGCGCTACGCCCGGGTCGCCTACGGCCAGACGCTGGGCATTGCCAACACGCCGTATGTGCGGCTGGCAACCCTGATGGGCGCCGGGCCGCTGCGCATCCTGTTTCGCCACGTGCTGCCCAACATTCTGGGCGCCGTGATTGTGGTGGCAACCCTGGAGTTCGGCCTGATGGTGCTGTTTGAGGCCGGCCTGTCCTTTTTAGGCCTGGGCGTGCAACCCCCCACCGCCAGTTGGGGCTCGATGCTGAGTACCGGCCGCAACTACCTCGGCAACGCCTGGTGGATTGCCACTTTTCCGGGCCTGTGCCTGTTCACCCTGGTGCTGGCCATCAACCTGATCGGCGACGCCTTGCGCGACCGCTTCGACCCACGACTGCATTAGGAGTAAACCATGGACTATTTTTCTGACCTGGCCGGTAAACGGGTGCTGGTCACCGGCGCCTGCGGCGTGATCGGGCGCTGGATTGTGGCTGCTTTCCAGGAGGCCGGTTGTGAGTTGTGCCTGACCGATCGGTCTGAGGCCGCCCTGGCCGAATTGGCGGGCCAGACCGGCTTGCGCGGCAAAGGCTTTGCCTGGGCAGCCGACCTGACCGATGAGGCCTCGATCAACGCCCTGGTGGCCGAGGTCGGCAGTCGCTGGGGCGCCGCCGACGTGCTGGTGAATAACGCCGGCATTTACCCGAGTGGCTTCTTGCTGGATATTTCGACCCAAGAGTTTGACGAGATCTTCGCCATCAACCTGCGGGCGCCCTACATCCTGACCAAAGGGCTGGCAATCCAGATGATTGCCCAGGGCGTCAAGGGCTCCATCATCAACATCTCGTCGGGGGCCTCGCGCAAGATGCGCCGCACCGTGGTGCCCTATTGCACCTCCAAGACAGCGTTGGATCGGCTGACCAAGGGCTTTGGCGTGGAGTTGGCCGAGTACGGCATTCGTGCCAACACCCTGGAGCCCGGCTTCATGGCCGGCAGTGCGGTCAGCCCGCTCACCGAGACCCACATCCAGAAGACCGTGGCCGCCATTCCGCTGGGCCGAACCACCTCGGCCACGGATGTGCGCAACGGCCTGTACTACCTGGCCAGTGACGCGTCCGCTTACGTCACAGGCGCCACGCTGACCATCGACGGGGGTAACTCCATCGGGTCGATGGAAGTCCACCAGACCAAGAAGTCGGCGCTTTGAGGGGTCACGCATGAACCTGCCGGTCACCCGGTCCTCGCCCTGGCCGGCCTATGTCTGGCCCGAGGGGCGCAGCAGCGCCTTTTGCTTCACGGTGGACGTGGACGCCCATTCGCCTTTGCTGTGGAGCCTGCGCGAGCAGCCGGCGTCCAGGTTGGTGGGCCAGTACGAGCAGCGCCTGTTTGGGCCGCGCGTGGGCATCTGGCGCCTGCTCGACCTGCTAGCCCGGCACGGCATTCGGGGCTCTTTTTTTGTGCCAGCCGTGGTGGCGCAAGCCTACCCTGAGCTGCTGCCGGCCTTTGTGCAGGGCGGGCATGAAGTGGGCCTGCACGGCTTTTTTCATGAAATCGTGGCGCATACCTCGGACGCCGAATTCAGCGCAGCACTAGACGCATCCTTGGCCCTGTTCCAACAACAAGTTGGCCTGATGCCCAAGGGCTTTCGCTCACCGGCCTGGGAGATGACGCCGCACATGATGGCCGAACTGCAGGCGCGCGGCATGTACGACAGCTCGCTGTCGGGCTTCGACAACCCCTACACCCTGGGCGGGGTGGTCGAGGTGCCGGTGCAGTGGGCGATTGACGACGCGGTGTATTTCAAATTTCTGGGTGGCGGGGTCGACCATTGGCCGCCGTCCGCGTCGCGCCAGGTGCTGGAGACCTGGACCGATGAGTGGGAAACGCTGCACGCCGAGGGCGGGCTGTTCATGCTCACCGTGCATGACTGGATTTCGGGTCGCGCCCACCGCATCCGCCTGCTCGACACACTGCTGTCGACCGTGACGCGCACGCCTGGCGCCTGGGTCGCCACCGTGGGTGAGGTGGCGGCTTACCATGCTGAGTCGGTGAACCGGGACCGCTTCGTTGTGCCGCTGCGCACACCCGAATCCATTGCGCCACGCCGCTTCGTGCCAGGACCCTGATGCAGACCTTTACCGTTCACAAACCGGCCGTCCACTCGCGCCATGGCCTGGTCGCGGCGCAAAACCGCCATGCCGCCCAGGCCGGCGCCGCCGTGCTCGCGCAGGGTGGCAACGCCATGGATGCGGCCATCGTCACGGCACTGGTGCTCAGTGTGGTCGAGCCCTGGCTGTCGGGCATTGGGGGCGGCGGCTTTCTGCTCCACGCCGATGGCCAGACTGGCGCTGTTGACACCCTTGATTTCAATGTGCTGGCGCCGCGCGGCCTGAACCCGGCCGACTACCCCCTGGTGGGCGGCAACGACGGCGACTGGTTCAACTGGCCCGCTGTGCAGGGCAACCGCAATGTGTCGGGCTACGGGTCCATTTGCGTGCCCGGGGCGATCGCCGGATTTGCCAGTGCCCTGGAGAAATACGGTACGTTGAGCTGGGCCGAGGCGCTGCAGCCTGCCATTCAGCATGCCACGCAGGGTCTGGAGCTGGATTGGTTCACCTGCCTCACGCTGGCCATCGATGCCGCAGGCCTGGCGCAGGACACGGCGAGTGCGGCCTTGTTTCTTGACGCGGGCCGTGCGCCCCGAGCGAGCGACCGCACACCGGCAGCGCGTCGCCCCATGCCAGACAAGGCTCGCCTGTTGCAGCGGCTGGCCCAGGCTGGCCCACGTGAGTTTTACGAAGGTGAGACCGCCCGGGCCCTGGCGCGCGATCTGGAAGCCGGCGGCTCGGCGCTGCGCTTCGCCGACTTTGCCAGCTACCAGCCGGTTTGGCAGCCGCCGCTGCTGGGCCACTACCGGGGCCAGCAGATCCTGGCCATGGCCGGCTTGAGCGGCGGCCCGACCTTGCTGGCCGCCTGCGACATGCTGACTGCTTCCACCCTTGGGCCAGCCAGTTCCAGCGCCGAGGCGGCCCTGATCCACGCCACGGCCATCCGTGCGGCCTATGAGCAGCGTTTGACCAAGATGGGCCATGCGGCGACCGCAGATGCGGGCTGCACCTCGCATGTCAGTGTGGTCGATGCCGCCGGCTCTATGGTCTCGCTGACCAACACGCTGCTGTCGCGCTTTGGCGCCAAAGTGGCGATGCCCAGTGGCGGCTTCCTGATGAACAACGGCATGATGTGGTTTGACCCGCGCCCCGGCCAACCCAATTCCATCGCGGCCGGCGCCAAGCCATTGGCCAACATGTGTCCGCTGATCCTGCAGCGCCAAGGCCGGCCCTGGCTCGCCCTGGGTGCTGCCGGGGGCCGCACCATCGTGCCAACCCTGCTGCAACTGCTGTCCGGCCTGTTGGACCGCGGCCTGTCGCTGGAAGACGCTTTCAATGCGCCCCGGCTCGACGCCAGCACTGGCACCATCAAGGTCGACCAACGCGCCGGGCCTGATGTGGCCGCTGCGGTGGCCAGCCGGTTCCCGGTGGAGGTGGTGCAGGACACCGTGTATCCGGTGCAGTTTGCGATTCCGTCGGCGGTGCTGCGCGAGGACGGCAGCAACCAGGGCATGGCCCACCCCACCAGCCCCTGGGCGGCGGTGGCTGTTGGAGGCGCTGACCATGGGGTCTGAGGCGGTCTCCGTGCCGGAAACAGCCGTGTTGGTGGTCAAGGACCTGGTGATCCGGATCGCCGGCGTCAATGTCGTCGACGGGGTGTCGCTGGCAGCGGCTGAGGGCAGGATCCTGGCCATCGTCGGTGAAAGCGGCTGCGGCAAGAGCCTGACAGCCCTGTCCATCCTGCAGCTGTTGCCCGGGGCGGCGCAGATCGCCGGTGGGCAGATTCACCTGGAAGGCGCCGAGCTCACCGCGATGGATGAGGTTGGGCTGCGGCGGGTCCGTGGCAACCGAGCCTCCATTATTTTCCAGGAGCCGGTGGCATCACTTAACCCGCTGATGCGGGTAGGCGCCCAGGTGGAGGAGGCGTTGCGCATCCACCGTGGCCTGTCGGGTGAGCAGGCGCGGCAACAGGCGATTGCCATGCTGGCGATGGTGGGCATCCCCGACCCAGCCCTGCGCGCGGCACAGTTCCCATTTGAACTGTCAGGTGGCATGTGCCAGCGCATCATGATCGCCGCAGCCCTGGTGTGCCGGCCACGCTTGCTGATTGCCGATGAGCCGACCACGGCGTTGGATGTGACAATCCAGGCCCAGATTCTGGACTTGATGAAGCGGCTGCGCGACGAGGTCGGCACCACCATTGTGCTGATCACCCACGACATGGGCGTGGTGGCCGACATGGCCGATGACGTGGCCGTGATGTACGGCGGGCGGGTGGTGGAAAGCGGGCCGGTGGACCAGATTTTTGCCGCCCCGGCCCACCCCTACACCCGGCTGCTACTGGCCACCGTGCCCCGGCTGGATGGGCAGCGCAAGACGGTGCTGCGCACCATCGAGGGCCAAGTGCCCAGCGCCGATGCCTGGCCGAAGGGCTGCCGGTTCCGCGACCGTTGCCCGCTGGCCAGCGCCGCGTGCAGCGAGCGGCCCCATCTGACATCGCTGGCAGTGCCCGACCATCAGGTGGCCTGCTGGCACACGGACCGCGTCGCGGCCATGCCATGAGCAACACCACCGTGCCGCTGCTGCGGGTTCGCGATCTCAAGGTGCACTTCACCGGGCGCGATGCGCGGCGCTCGACCATCAAGGCGGTGGACGGGGTGTCTTTCGACCTGGCCGCCGGGCGTACCTTGGCGCTGGTGGGGGAGAGCGGTTGCGGCAAGTCAACCACCGCCTACGCCATCGTGGGCCTGGAGTCGGCCACCTCCGGCAGCATCGAGTTTGCCGGCCAAGAGATTTCCCGCCTGGCGCCCAAGGCACGCCAGGCGCTGGCCACCGAAATGGCCATCGTATTCCAGGACCCGACAGCGGCCCTTGACCCCAAGATGACGGTGGCTGACAGCATTCTGGAGCCGCTGGCGATTCAAGGCCGCAGCCAGGCCGAGCAGCGCCGCCGCTTGCACGAGTTGCTGGACCGGGTTGGCCTGCCGGCCGCCTACGCCGCGCGTACCCCCAACGCCTTGTCGGGCGGCCAAAAGCAGCGGGTGGTGATCGCACGTGCCCTGGCCTTATCCCCCAAACTGCTGGTGCTGGACGAACCGGTGTCGGCGCTGGATGTGTCGATCCGTTCCCAAATCCTGAACCTGTTGATGGAACTGCAACAGGAGCTGGGTCTGGCCTACCTCTTCATCTCGCACGATTTGTCGGTGGTGCGTCATGTGGCCGATGAGACCATGGTCATGTACTTGGGCAGCGTGGCCGAGCAGGGCGACACCGACACCCTTTTCAGTGCTGCGCGCCACCCCTATACGCAGGCGCTGCTCTCGGCGATTCCCCTGCCGGATCCGGTGGCGCAGCGCCGGCGGGAAAAAATCATTCTGTCCGGTGATCTGCCCAGCCCGCTCGCGCCGCCGCCTGGCTGCCCGTTTGCCAGCCGGTGCCCGATTCGCACCGACGCCTGCGAGCTGTCCCGCCCGGTGCTGACAGCCTCGGGGCCGGGCATCAGCACGGCCTGCCTGGTGCGCGCCCCAATGGTTGAGGTGATGGGCGCGACGACGGCTTAGGCAGACAACGGCAGGTGCAGTGGCCCCGCTGCGCGTCGACCGAGGCGGGGCTTTACTACGCTGTTGGCCCAAACATGGAACGCTTGACCTTGCGTTTCCAAAAATAGTCATGATTAAACTGAAGTTCCTCCATTTTCATAGCCACTATTGAGACTTTCTTAATTCATGACAGCACCACAGCGTAGCCTGTTGCCAACAAGCGGCGATGATCGAGGGTCGCTTTTGGGCGCTCTTGAGTTTGTTGCGTGCGGTGGTGTGCAGTTCGCTCAAGTTTTCGGGACAGTAGTTGGCCATAGCATGTCGTTTGAGCCAGGCCC
>JBEGOC010000102.1:0-18233 GCA_041182225.1 Pseudomonadota bacterium
CCCTTCCCTTGCCGGGCCAGCCGCCAGGCCGCCCGCTGGGCGCCTACCTGCTGCTGGCTCTGAGCATGGCCTTGGTGGGCAGCTATGTCGCCCTGTCCAAACCCCTGGCGGCCGCGCTGCCGGTGCTGCTGCTGGCCTGGCTGCGCTTTGGCATTGGCGCCATTGCCATGGTGGGCTGGCTCAAGCGGCCAGCCATCGAGGCGCCAATGAGCGTGCAGACACGGCGGCTGGTGTTTGTCGAGTCGCTGTTGGGCAAATTTTTGTTCTCGATCTGCATGCTGTACGGGGTCAGCATGACCAGCGCGGTGTCGGCTGGCATCATTCTGGCATCGATACCGGCGGTGGTGGCCCTGCTGAGCTGGTGGTGGCTGGGTGAACGCATCACGTCGCGCGTGGCCTGGGCGGTGGCGTGTGCCGGTCTCGGCATGGCCTTGCTGTCGCTATCAAAAACAGAGCTGTCCAACCCTACGGGACAAGGGTCACCGACCGATTTGGCTCATAACCATCGGCTCTGGGGCAACCTGCTGGTGTTTGGCGCTGTGGTCTGTGAAGCGTCCTATGCGGTGATTGGCAAGAAGCTGACCGGGGTCCTGAGCCCGAAGCGCATCACCGCTTTGATCAATTTGTGGGGCCTGGCCTTGACCACGCCGGTCGGCCTGTACCTGGCG
This sequence comes from Pseudomonadota bacterium, assembly GCA_041182225.1. Classification (GTDB taxonomy): domain Bacteria; phylum Pseudomonadota; class Gammaproteobacteria; order Burkholderiales; family Burkholderiaceae_C; genus Rhodoferax. Next base: position 669 of record JBEGOC010000102.1, read on the forward strand.
CTGCGCTTCGATTTCAGCGCATTGCCCGCTGCCACCTGGGCCCTGGTGCTGTTCTATGGGCTGGCTGCCAGCGTCGGCACTGTTTGGCTATGGATGACCGGCCTGAAAACCGTGCCGGCGGCGAGGGCCGGTGTGTTCACCGTGATGCTGCCGATCTCGGCGGCCTTGGTGGGCGTGCTGGCGCTGGGTGAAACCTTAAGTGGGCTGCAATTGCTCGCCTTTGCGCTGGCCCTGCTGGGTCTGTTGTTGGCCACCTGGCCGGCATCGGGACGCCGGCGCTGACCCTGCTGCGGCACCGGCCGCGACCCAAGGCAGGCGAAACACCCAAAAAAAGCATTTTCTCCAATGAAAAAAGGGATATTCCCCTATGAAACCGCGGTTTTCTCCAGTAGCATCCGCACTGCCAGTGAAGACGCGGTTTTTTTCTGGTGACTCATCAACTTCTAGAAGGTACATCAATCATGGCAACTGCAAAAAAAGCCCCAGCCAAAAAAGCTGCTCCCGCCAAAAAGGCAGCACCGGCCAAGAAAGCTGCTCCAGCTAAAAAAGCCGCTCCCGCCAAAAAAGTAGCCGCCAAGCCGGCGCCAGCCAAAAAAGCGGCCCCCGCGAAAAAAGCTGCTGCCAAAGCCCCCGCCAAAAAGCGCGTGGTCAATGCAGCTTTCATGAAAGCTATGACACCGAGCGCTTCCTTGGCTGCCGTGGTTGGCGCCAGCCCGCTGCCGCGCACCGAGGTGGTCAGCAAGCTGTGGACTTACATCAAGAAAAACAAGCTGCAAGACGCCGTCAACAAGCGCATGATCAACGCCGATGCCAAGCTGAAGGAAGTCTTCGGCAAGGTGCAGGTGTCCATGTTCGAAATGGCCGGCCTGATCGGCAAGCACCTCAAGTAAGCTTCAGCGGCTCACATCAAAGGCCGGCGCAAGCCGGCTTTTTTTATGCCAAAACCCACGCCAACCCCTGTCACGCTTGGCTCATTAGCTATTCTTTTGGTAGTGACGTGGCCAAGGCCTTATCCCGGATCGCCGACAGGGTAGCGCGGGTGCTGATGACTTCCGGGTCCAGCATCACCTCGATCAGGCTGCCCTGCGGCCGCGACAGTGCGGCCAGCAGCGCCGGCTCGAATTCGTCGGTGCGGGTGATGCGCTGGGCGGCATAGCCATAGGCCTGGGCCAGCGCCACAAAATCAGGGTTGCGCAGGCCGGTGCCGGCCACGTGGGTCGGGTACTCGCGCTCCTGGTGCATGCGGATGGTGCCGAACATGCCGTTGTTGAGCAGCACGATGATGGTCTTGGCGCCGTACTGCACCGCGGTGGCCAGCTCTTGACCGGTCATCAGAAAGTCGCCATCCCCGGCCATGGTCAGCGCCAGCCGGCCAGTGGTGATGGCCGCCGCAATGCCGGCCGGCACGCCGTAGCCCATGGCGCCGTTGGTCGGCGCCAGCTGGGTCTTGCAGCCCTTGGCCAGGCCATGATGCCGGTAAAAGCGGTGCACCCAGCTGGCAAAGTTACCGGCGCCATTGGTCAGCACCGCATCGGCCGGCAAATGGGTTTGCAGACAGGCCACGATCGCCGGCATGTCGATCAAGCCCGGCAGGGACTGCGGCAGCAGATTGGCGAGGTAGTCGGCGTGGCAGGCCTCGGTCCAGGCCGTCCAGGGCAGGGTCACCGGCGCGGTCAGCACCTCCAGCGAGCGGGCCGCCGCATTCATGCTGGCGTTGATGGCCAGGTCAGCGTGGTAGACCCGGTGCAGTTCCTCGGCGCTGGCGTGGATGTGCACCAGCGTCTGGCGCGGGCGTGGCACCTCGAACAGGGTATAGCCGCCGCTGGTCATCTCCCCCAGGCGCGGCCCGATGGCCAGCACCAGGTCGCTGGCGCGAATGCGCTCAGCCAGTTTGGGGTTGATGCCGATGCCCACATCACCGGCGTACAGCGGGTGGTGGTTGTCAAAGGTGTCCTGAAAGCGAAAGGCGTTGCCCACGGGCAGGCACCAGTTCTCGGCAAAGCGCTGCAGCGCCTGCGCCGCCTGCACCGTCCAGCCGCCACCACCGGCGATGACCATGGGGCGCTCTGATTTCAATAGCAGCTCACGCAGGCTGCGCAAGGCGCCGGGGTCGCTCCAGGCCTCCACCGGGGCCAGCCGGGGCAGCGGTTGCGGCGCCAGACCCGTTGCCACCTGCGCCACCACGGGCTGGGTCAGCATGTCCTCCGGCAGCACCAGCACCACGGGGCCGGGGCGGCCGTTCATGGCGGTGGCAAAAGCCCGCGCCACGTACTCCGGGATGCGGCGGGCATCGTCAATGCGCTCGACCCGCTTGGCAAAGCCCTTGGTGCTGGGGCCGAAAAAGCTCAGGTAGTCCACCTCCTGGAACGCCTCGCGGTCGCGCGTGTCGCTGGCCACGTCGCCCACAAACAGCACCATCGGCGTGGAGTCCTGAAACGCGGTGTGCACGCCGATCGAGGCGTTGGTGGCCCCTGGCCCCCGCGTCACAAAGCAGACGCCGGGCCGGCCGGTGAGCTTGCCATGCGCCTCGGCCATGAAGGCCGCGCCGCCCTCCTGCCGGTTGATGATGAAACTGATCTGGTCGGCATGGCGGTGGAACCCATCGAGCACCGCCAGATAACTCTCACCCGGCACGCCAAACGCATGCGTCACACCCTGTGCCACCAGGCATTCGACCAAGAGGTGGCCCGCAATTTTTGGACTGTTCATGCGCTGATTATGGCCAGCTTCAGCCGCGCATCCCGGCCAAACTCAGGCACGGCTGGCTACCGCAGCGGGTGCATCGGCGCGCAGGGTCTGCCGGCCCACCGCCAGCGCCGCCGCCACACTGAACAGCAGGGTGCCGGCGGCGCCCAGCAGGGTCGCGGCGTACCAGCCGCGGTCCATGAACAGGCCGAAGACCATGGGCGACAGCGCAAAGCCAACGTCCAGCCCCGAATACACCATGCCATAGACGCGCCCGGTCGCCTCGCGCGGCGTGGCCCGCTTGATCATCATGTCACGCGACGGGCCGCCGATGCCCACCGCCAAACCGGTGGCTGCCAGCACCACCATGGTGCCGGTGCCGCCCAGCAGCCCGGTGCTACACAGGGCCAGGCACAGCGCCGCCACCGTCATGGCGATCGCCACCACCCGGTCGCTGTGGGCGGCACGGCCGGCGATGAAACCGCCCGCCAACATGCCGGCCGCCCCGCACAGCATGTAGGCCGTGAGCGTCAGCGTCGCTGCCTCGATGCTGACGCCGTGCACCGCCTTCAGGATGGAGGCAGAAAAGCTCTGCACCACCGCCAGCGTCATGGTGGACAGCAAAAAGAAGCCAAAACACCACCAGACCACCGGCAGCTTCATGAAAGCCAGCTTGTGCTCCTCGGCCACGCCGGTCGGGCGCAGCACGGCGCGCGTGCCGAGCTTGTCCCGCTGCAGCCACAGCAGCGCGAGGATCGCCAGGTACATCAGGGCCGCAGCCAGATAGGCCGTGCGCCAGTTGCTCAGCCGGGTCAGGCCCACCAGAAACAGCGGCGCCGCCGCCCAGCCCAGATTGCCGGTCAGGCCGTGCGCACTGAAGGCGTGGCCCAGCCGCGGCGCCGACACGCGTTGGTTCAGGATGGTGAAATCGACCGGGTGAAAGGTGGCATTGCCCAGCCCCGCCAGCGCCGCGACCAGCAGCAAGGCCGGGTAGCCCTGGGCCAGCGACGCCGCCACGCAGGCCAGTGCCAGAATCAGCTGGGCGGCCAGCAACAGCGGCCGCGCGCCCAACCGGTCCACCGCAAAGCCGGCTGCCGCCTGTCCGATGCCGGACACCACAAAAAACACCGTCATCAACAGGCCGACCTGGGAGTAGCTGAGCCCAAATTCAGCCATGAACACCGGGAACATCAGTGGCAGCAGCAGGTGCGAGAAGTGCGAACTGGCATGGGCCAAACCGACCAACCCGATCACCACGGCATCCTGCCGAAACGGCACCGGTTGCGACAGTGGCAGAGACGGACTGGCGCTCATGGCGTTTTCAGCCCGAGCGGGTCGGTGGACGAACCGGGGGTCAGCACCGGCCCCATCTTGAAGATGCCGCTCATGCGCAGCGCCGGCTCGCCATCGGCCGTGACCAGGCCCTGGCCGAACAGCATGTTGCGGGTGGTGCGCAGGACATCGGCCTGCCCCTGCACCCAGGCGCCCAGCGGCGCCGGACTCATGTAGTCAATCTGCAGGCTGATGGTGGGTAAAAAGCGCCGCTCCATGGTCGACTGGTACATGTTGGCGCAGGGCACCAGCATGTCGGCAAAGCTGGCCAGCATGCCGCCATGGCAAATTTTGAGCGGGTTGGTATGGCGCTCCTCCACCCGAAAACCGAGCAACACCCGCTCACCGGTCCAGCGCGCGTACAACGGGCCGTTGTGTGCCATAAAGCCGCCACCCAGCGAGATGCGCCGAAAACCAGCCGGAATGTCGACCGGCACAGGCACCCCGATATCGTCAAACGGAGTAAAGGGGTCTGGTTGGGTCATGGGCAGTTTGCATCGGGCTGAATTGGGGATGAACACACTATACGGACATTCACCACAGACGCACGCCGCCCCGGCTCGATGCTTGTCCGGGCGGTGACATCGGTTCGGTGTGCCCTGCGCGCGCCGCTCAAAAGGTTCGCCAAGCTCAATCCGCCGTCATGGCCACCACATGTTCGGCCATCGCCAGCGCACTGGTCAGCCCAGGCGACTCGATGCCGAACAGGTTGACCAGCCCTGGCACGCCGTGTTCAGCCGGGCCCTGGATCAGAAAATCCCGGGCTGCGGCACCGGGGGCGTGTAATTTGGGGCGGATGCCGGCATAACCGGGCTGCAGTGCGCCGTCCGGCAGGCCGGGCCAGTAGCGCCGTACTTCGGCGTAAAAGGCATCACCACGTGACGGGTCCACCACCCAATCGTCGGCCGAGTCAACCCACTGCACATCGGGGCCAAAGCGGGCCTGGCCGCCCAGGTCAATCGTCAGGTGGACGCCCAGGCCGCCGGCCTGCGGCATCGGGTAGATCAGGCGCGAAAACGGCGCCCGCCCCTGCAGCAAAAAGTAATTGCCCTTGGCAAAGTGGGTCTGCGGCACATGCTGGGCCGTCAGCCCGCTGAAGGTGGCGGCCAGCGCACTGGCCTGCAGCCCAGCACAGTTCACCAGCAGTTGGGTGCTCAAGGCCGTGCCGTCTGCGGTACAAAGTTCGATGACGGGGCCGGTGCAATCAGCCCGGGCCAGGGGTGAGTTCAGCACCACCAGCCCGCCAGCGTGTTCCAGGTCGCCCTGCAGGGCCAGCATCAGCCCATGGCTGTCCACAATGCCACTGCTGGGTGACCACAGGGCGGCATCGCACACCAGCGCCGGCTCCAGCGCCCGTGCCTGGGCTGCTGTCAGCCACTGCAGGTCATCCACCCCGTTGTGTGCCGCCCGATGCGCCAGCGTCTGCAACTGCGGCAACTCTGCCTCACTGGTGGCGACCAGCAGCTTGCCGCAGCGCCGATAAGCGACGCCACGCGCTTCGCAGTAGTCGTACAGCAAGCGTCGCCCCTGCACACACAGGCGCACCTTGAGCCAATCAGCCGCGCCATGCAGCCCGGCATGGATCACCTCACTGTTGCGCGAGCTGATGCCAGTACCAATAGCCGGCGCTGCCTCCAGCACCAGCACCTCGCGCCCGACGAGTGCGAGTGCGCGCGCCACAGCGAGGCCGACAACACCGGCGCCCACCACCACACAGCCTACCTGATCCACCGCAGCTCACTCCTCGTGTCAGCCTTTTGCCTCGGCCGCCTGCTCGCGCCCGCGGTCAGCGAGCAGGCGTAAAAAAAGGACTTGCGCCTTGCGCAAATCCTTGTCGTACAGACCAAATTCTGGTGGGCGGTGGAGGCTTCGAACCTCCGACCCCAGCAGTGTGAATGCTGTGCTCTACCCCTGAGCTAACCGCCCTGCGTCCCTTGCAGGATAGATGTGGATTATGCCACACGCCATCAGGCCGCCAGGCGCCACAGCGTCTTGCCGGCGCTGGCCTTGTCGATCTGGGCCAGCACCTCGTCATGGGCAGCCAACTCCTGGGCGCTGGCAGCGGGCACCGTCAGCACGAAGCTGCGCAGATCCACGCTGAGCTGGGCCGGTCCTGCCCGGTCGGCAGCGGTCGGCTCAATCAGCAGCGCATCCTGCCCGCGGGTCATGTTGATATAGACGTCCGCCAGCAACTCGGCGTCCAGCAGGGCGCCGTGCAGGGTTCGGCCGGAGCGGTCCACCTCCAGCCGGTCGCACAGCGCATCCAGCGAATTGCGTTTGCCCGGAAACAGGTCTTTGGCCATGGCCAGGGTGTCGATCACGCGGGCCACATGGCTGGCAAACGCCGGACGGTTCAGCAGCGCCAGTTCCTTGTTCAGAAAACCGACGTCGAAGGCTGCGTTGTGGATCAGCACATCGGCGCCCGCCAGGTAAGCGAGCAGGTCATCCGCCACCAGTGCAAAGGTCGGTTTGTCTTTGAGGAACTGGCTGGTGATGCCGTGCACCTTGAGCGCTTCTTCATGGCTGTCGCGCCCGGGATTCACATAGTAGTGACGGTTGTTGCCGGTCGGCTTGCGGTTGAAGAGTTCAACGCAGGCGATTTCAATCACGCGGTCGCCGGCGTCGGCGGACAGGCCGGTGGTTTCGGTATCCAAGAATATTTGACGCATGAATGGCCCGGTCTCAGTGGACTTCCTTGGCGTGGTTGATCGAGTATTTGGGGATCTCCACCACCAGGTCTTTTTGCGCCAGGTAGGCCTGGCAGCTCAGCCGGGAGTATGGCTCCAGGCCCCAGGCGCGGTCCAGCAGGTCTTCTTCGTTTTCGTCGACCTCGTTGAGCGAGGTGTAGCCTTCGCGCACGATGATGTGGCAGGTGGTGCAGGCGCAACTCATGTCGCAGGCGTGCTCGATGTTGATCTGGTGGTCGAGCAGGGCCTCGCAAATCGAGGTGCCGGCCGGCGCGCTGATTTCGGCGCCCTGAGGACAGTATTCAGGGTGCGGCAGGATCTTGATGATGGGCATAAGTGGTTTCCGAGCAGACGGCATCAGACCGCTGCGATGTTTTTTCCGGCCAGCGCCTTGAGGATGCCGCGGTTCATGCGCAGGGCCGCAAAAGCTTCGGTGCCCTTGGCCAGCGCTTGTGTGGCCGCTTCGATCTGGGCCGGATCAACGGTCTCCGCCACGGTGGCCTGCAGCGCTGCCATCAGGGCATCGACCACAGCACGCTCGTCGCTGGCCAGCAGATCGCCATCGGTAACCAGCGCACTGTGCGTTGCCAGCAGCATACGGTCGGCGTCGACACGGGCCTCCACCAGCGCCCGGGCGCGCATGTCTGCCTCGGCGGTGCTGAAACTGTCCTGCAACATGCGGGCGATCTGGTCGTCGCCCAGGCCGTAGGAGGGCTTGACATCGATGTGCGCCTCCACGCCACTGCCCTGCTCCAGCGCGCTGACGCTGAGCAGGCCATCGGCGTCGACCGTGAAGGTGACGCGGATACGCGCGGCACCAGCCGCCATCGGCGGAATGCCCCGCAGCTCAAAGCGGGCCAGGCTGCGGCAGTCGGCCACCAGGTCGCGCTCGCCTTGCACCACATGCAGCGCTAACGCGGTTTGGCCGTCCTGGTAGGTGGTGAAGTCCTGCGCCTTGGCGGTCGGGATGGTCTCGTTGCGCGGCACGATGCGCTCGACCAGACCGCCCATGGTCTCCAGGCCCAGCGACAGGGGGATGACGTCGAGCAGCAACAAATCACCGCCGGCGTTGTTGCCGGCCAGCTGATTGGCCTGCAGCGCTGCACCCAGCGCCACCACCTCGTCTGGGTTTAGGTTGTTCAGCGGGGCGCGGCCAAAGTAGGCGCCCACGGCGCGCTGCACCTGCGGCATGCGGGTCGAGCCGCCCACCATGACCACGCCCTGTACCTCCTGCGCCGTCAGTTGTGCGTCGCGCAGCGCCTTGCGCACCGCCGTCAGGGTGCGCGCGGTCAGGGCCTGGGTGGCGGCTTCAAACTCAGAGCTTGTGACCTCAAAAACCAGTGCAGCTCCCGTCAATTGGGCCTGGAATGCTACGGAATCCGTAGCAGACAAGGCTTCCTTGCAGCGCCGCGCGGCCTGCTTGAGCGCGGCCTTGTCGGCCGGGCTGCTCACCGTGCGGCCGGTCTGGGCCAACACCCAGTCGGCCAGGGCCTGGTCATAGTCATCGCCGCCCAGGGCCGAATCCCCCCCGGTGGCCACCACTTCGAACACGCCACGCGTCAGCCGCAAAATGGAGATATCGAAGGTGCCGCCACCCAGGTCGTAGATGGCGTAAACGCCCTCACTGCCGTTGTCCAGGCCGTAAGCGATCGCGGCCGCCGTGGGTTCATTGATGAGCCGCAGCACATTCAGCCCGGCCAGTTGCGCCGCGTCCTTGGTAGCCTGGCGCTGTGCGTCGTCAAAATAGGCCGGCACCGTGATGACGGCGCCAAACAAGTCATCGCCCATGCTGTCTTCGGCACGGTAGCGCAGGGTGGCCAGAATGTCGGCGCTGACCTCGACCGGCGACTTCTCGCCTTGCACCGTGTGCAGGCCCAGCATGCCGGGATGGTCGGCAAAGCGGTAGGGCAACTTCTCTGCCCCGGCCACATCTGACAGGCTGCGCCCCATGAAGCGCTTGACCGAGGCGATGGTGTTTTCCGGGTCGAGCGCCAGCGCCGCCTGGGCCTCGGCACCAATCTTGCGTCCGCCATCGGCCAGGTAACGCACCACCGAGGGCAGGATGACGGCCCCCTGCGCGTCGGGCAGGCATTCGGCCACGCCGTGGCGCACACAGGCCACCAGCGAATGGGTGGTACCCAGGTCGATGCCCACCGCAATGCGCCGCTGATGCGGGTTGGGCGATTCGCCGGGCTCGGAAATTTGTAGTAATGCCATGTTGCTCGTGTCGGAAAGAACCGCTATTGTCCGCGCTGCGTTGTCTCAAACCATTCCTGCCGGGCCTGCAGATCAGCACGGAAACGCTCAATAAACATCAGGGCCCGCACCTGCTGAACTGCACCTGCAGCGTCGGCCTGCTCGTCGAGCAGGCTGGCGCAGGCTTGCAGCGCGGCCTGGTGGCTGGTCTGGATCTGCTGTTCCAGCCCGTCGAGCTCGGCAGCCGAGCTCGCCTCATCCAGCGCTTCGCGCCAGGCCATCTGTTGCATCAGGAACGCGGCCGGCATGGCGGTGTTGTTCTCTGCATTCACCGCAGCGCCACGCAGCTCGCACAGGTAGGCGGCGCGTTTGAGCGGGTCTTTGAGCCGTTGGTAGGCCTCGTTGATGCGCACTGACCACTGCATCGCCCGCCGCTGTGCCGATGCCGCCTGGGCCGCAAAGCGATCCGGGTGCATTTCACGCTGCAGGTCTTTCCAGCGTTGGTCAATCTCGGGGCGCGCCTGGGCAAAGCGCTCGGGCAGACCAAACAGCTCGAAATCGTTCGACTGGAGATTCACACCCGGAACGACTCGCCGCAACCGCAGCGGTCGCGTTCCTTGGGGTTGTTGAACTTGAAGCCTTCGTTCAAGCCCTCACGCACAAAATCGAGCTCGGTGCCATCCAGGTACGGCAGGCTTTTGGGGTCGATCAGCACCTTGACGCTGTGGCCTTCAAACACCACGTCTTCCGGGTTGAGCTCATCCACGTACTCCAGCTTGTAAGCCAGGCCAGAGCAACCGGTGGTTTTGACACCCAGGCGCACGCCAACGCCCTTGCCGCGCTTGGCAAGGTAACGCGTGACATGCCGCGCCGCAGCTTCCGTGAGGGTAACCGCCATGTCAGTGGCTCGTGGCCGGCGCGTGCTTTTGCCGGTAGTCGTTAACAGCGGCCTTGATCGCGTCTTCGGCCAGGATCGAGCAATGAATCTTGACCGGGGGCAGCGCCAACTCTTCAGCGATCTCGCTGTTTTTCAGGGCTGCGGCCTGGTCCAGCGTCTTGCCCTTGACCCACTCGGTCACCAGCGATGACGAGGCAATGGCCGAGCCGCAGCCATAGGTCTTGAAGCGGGCGTCCTCAATGACGCCGGTGTCGGGGTTGACCTTGATCTGCAGCTTCATCACATCGCCACAGGCCGGTGCGCCGACCATGCCGGTGCCCACCGATTCGTCTCCTTTGTCAAACGAGCCGACATTGCGCGGGTTTTCGTAATGGTCAACGACTTTTTCAGAATATGCCATGGTGTGTTACCTCGGTTGGTTCAGTGGGCGGCCCACTGGATGGTGCTGATGTCGATGCCGTCTTTGAACATCTCCCACAGGGGGCTCAGGTCGCGCAGTTTGGCGACGTTGAGCTTGATGGTCTCGATGGCGTAGTCGATGTCGGCCTCGGTGGTGTAGCGGCCGATGGTCATGCGCAGGCTGCTGTGGGCGAGTTCGTCGCTGCGCCCCAAGGCGCGCAGCACGTAGCTCGGCTCCAGACTGGCCGAGGTACAGGCCGAGCCGCTGGAGACCGCCAGGCCCTTGATGCCCATGATGAGCGATTCGCCCTCGACATAGTTGAAACTCATGTTGAGGTTGTGCGGCACGCGGCGCTCCAGGTGGCCGTTGATGAAAACCTGTTCCACGTCCTTCAGGCCGTCGAGCATGCGCTGGTGCAGGGCGCGAATGCGCTGGTTCTCAGAAGTCATCTCGGCGCGGGCGATTCGGTAGGCCTCGCCCATGCCGACGATCTGGTGGGTAGGCAGCGTGCCGGAGCGCATGCCACGCTCGTGACCGCCGCCATGCATTTGCGCCTCGATCCGCACCCGCGGCTTGCGCCGCACAAACAGGGCGCCAACGCCTTTCGGGCCATAGGTCTTGTGGGCAGTCAGGCTCATCAGGTCCACCGGCAAACTGGCCAGGTCGATCTCGACCCGGCCGGTGGCCTGGGCGGCATCGACGTGAAACACCACGCCGTTCTCGCGGCAAATGGCGCCAAGGGCCGCAATGTCCTGGATGACACCGATCTCGTTGTTGACGAACATCACGCTGGCCAGAATGGTGTCGGGCCGGATCGCCGCCTTGAACACCGCCAGATCAAGCAACCCATCGGCCTGCACATCCAGGTAGGTGACCTCGAAGCCCTGGCGCTCAAGTTCACGGCAGGTGTCCAGCACCGCCTTGTGCTCTGTCTTGACCGTGATGATGTGGCGGCCCTTGCTCTTGTAAAAACCGGCCGCACCCTTGATGGCCAGGTTGTTGGACTCGGTGGCGCCTGAGGTCCAGACGATTTCCCGTGGGTCGGCGCCGATGAGGCCTGCCACCTGTTCACGGGCTTTTTCCACGGCGGCCTCAGCCTCCCAGCCCCAGGCGTGGCTGCGCGAGGCAGGGTTGCCGAAATGCTGACGCAACCAGGGAATCATGGCATCCACCACCCGCTCGTCGCAGGGGTTGGTGGCGCTGTAGTCCATATAAATCGGGAAATGCGGGGTCGTGTCCATGGCAGGTGGGCTCGGGGCGGTTGAAATCAGGTCTTGTTGAAAGCGTTGCCCAGGGCAAACACGGAGTTGGGGGCGTTGATCCTGATCGGCTTGACCGCCGGCATACTGGAAATGGCGCGCTTGATGGTCGGTTTGATCTCCACCTGCAGGCCCTTGGCCACCTGGTCGTCGACCAGCTTTTGCAGGCTGACCGAAGCCAGAAACTCCACCATGCGGGTGTTGAGCGAGGCCCACAGGTCGTGCGTCATGCAGCGTTCGCCCTCACCCAAACAGTTTTCCTTGCCGCCGCACTGAGTCGCATCGATCGGCTCGTCGACCGACAGGATGATGTCAGCCACCGTGATGGTCGAGGGGTGGCGCGCCAGGGTGTAACCGCCGCCGGGGCCACGGGTCGACTCCACCAATTCATGGCGCCGCAGCTTGCCAAACAGCTGTTCCAGGTAGGACAGCGAAATTTGCTGGCGCTGACTGATGGCCGCCAGCGTCACGGGGCCGCTGTTCTGACGCAGACCCAGATCGATCATCGCAGTGACCGCAAAGCGGCCTTTGGTGGTGAGACGCATCAGAAACTCCTTGAACGCCGACGGTGGTTGACTAAACAGCTCAAGTATAGCGATAAACCCAGCAAAACGCTCAAGTACCTAGACTCACGAGTCACTTTGTGGGTATTGGCCCCGCCGGGATCAGGGCAATGACGTTGTCGGCACCCGGTGCGCCGAAGGCCTGCCGCTTCAGGATGCCCAGTTGATCGCGCACCCGCGCCGCCTTTTCGAACTCCAGGTTGCGAGCATGGTCCATCATGAGTTTCTCAAGCCGCTTGATTTCACGCGACACGTCTTTCTCGCTCATGTCCTCGAACTGGGCGCGCTGGCGCGCATCCTGCTCCAGGCGCTCAGCCTCCTTGCCGGCCTTTTCGCTGTAGACGCCGTCAATCAGGTCACGCACCTGCTTGACGATGCTGCGCGGCGTGATGCCATGCACGTCGTTGTACGCCACCTGCCGGGCGCGGCGGCGCTCGGTCTCGCCCATGGCTTTGGTCATGGACTCCGTGACGCGGTCGGCGTACAGGATGGCGCGGCCGTTCAGGTTGCGCGCTGCGCGGCCGATGGTCTGAATCAGCGAGCGCTCCGAACGCAAAAAGCCCTCTTTGTCGGCGTCCAGAATCGCCACCAAACTGACCTCGGGAATGTCCAGGCCCTCACGCAGCAGGTTGATGCCCACCAGCACGTCGAAGGTACCCAGGCGCAGGTCGCGCAAGATCTCAACCCGCTCTACCGTGTCCACGTCGCTGTGCAGGTAGCGCACCTTGACGCCGTTGTCGGAGAGGTAGTCGGTCAGCTGCTCGGCCATGCGTTTGGTCAGGGTGGTGATCAGCACGCGCTCGTGCTTGTCGACCCGGATCCGGATCTCTTGCAGCACATCGTCCACCTGGCGGGTGGCCGGGCGCACTTCCACCTCGGGATCAACCAGCCCGGTGGGCCGCACCAGCTGCTCCACCACCTGGCCGGCATGGTCTTTCTCCCACTGGGCCGGCGTGGCCGAGACAAAAATCGCTTGCCGCATGCGGGCCTCGAACTCCTCGAACCTGAGCGGCCGGTTGTCCAGGGCGCTCGGCAACCGGAAACCGTACTCCACCAGCGTGGTCTTGCGGGCCCGGTCGCCGTTGTACATGCCGCCAAACTGGCCGATCAGCACATGGCTTTCATCCAGGAACATCAGCGCGTCCTTGGGCAGGTAGTCGGTCAGCGTGGCCGGCGGGGCGCCGGGCGGGGCGCCGCTGAGGTGGCGGCTGTAGTTCTCGATGCCCTTGCAGTGGCCCACCTCAGCCAGCATTTCCAGGTCGAAGCGGGTGCGCTGCTCAAGCCGCTGCGCCTCCACCAGCTTGCCCATGCCCACCAGTTCCTTCAGGCGGTCCGACAACTCGGTTTTGATGGTTTCTACCGCCGCCAGCACCTGCTCGCGCGGCGTCACATAGTGGCTGCTGGGGTACACCGTGAAGCGCGGAATCTTCTGCCGGATGCGCCCGGTCAGCGGGTCGAACAGCTGCAGCGATTCGATCTCGTCGTCAAACAGCTCGATCCGGATCGCCATCTCGCTGTGCTCGGCCGGAAATACGTCGATGGTGTCGCCGCGCACCCGGAACTTGCCCCGGGCAAACTCCACGTCGTTGCGTTGGTACTGCATGCGCACCAGCTGGGCGATCAAGTCGCGCTGGCCGAACTTGTCGCCGCTGCGCAGCGTCATCACCATCTGGTGGTAGGCCTCGGGCTGGCCGATGCCGTAGATGGCCGACACGGTGGCGACGATCACCACATCACGCCGCTCCAGCACGCTCTTGGTGCAGCTCAGGCGCATCTGCTCGATGTGCTCGTTGATGGCCGAGTCTTTCTCGATGAACAGGTCGCGCTGCGGCACATAGGCCTCGGGCTGGTAATAGTCGTAATAGCTGACGAAATATTCCACCGCGTTTTTCGGGAAAAACTCGCGAAATTCGCTGTAGAGCTGCGCGGCCAGGGTCTTGTTTGGCGCAAACACGATGGCCGGCCGGCCCAGACGGGCAATCACATTGGCCATGGTGAAAGTCTTGCCGGAGCCAGTCACGCCCAGCAGCGTCTGGAACACCTCGCCATCCTGCACCCCGGCCACCAGCTGGTCGATGGCGGCCGGTTGGTCGCCCGCGGGCGGATAGGGTTGGTAAAGCTCGAACGGCGAGTCCGGGTAGCGGACGAACACGCCCGTGGTCGTCGGTTCGGCCACATCGGACGGGATAACATCAAGGGCTTGCGGCAAAGGCAGGGTCATCGGGGGGGCAGGTTAGGCGGCAGAAGAAGCAGGAGCGGGAACGATGCACCCGCGCAGGGCGGGCTATAGTCACACAGGCAGAATTTTCTCATGGCCGGGCGCGGCGCGTCGCAGGCCCGGTCGGGCTGAGACGATTGAGAGCAATCAGGGTACACCATGGAAATTGAAGAGATCATCGAACCGAACGAACGCCGCCAGCATGAGCGGCGCGTCTTGCGCGGCCCGTCCCAGTTGCAGTTTGGCAGCCAGCCCTTCATGAACACGCGCACGATGGATGTCAGCATCAGCGGCCTGGGCCTGGTGGCGCCGGTGAATCCGCCGGCCAGAACCACCTGTACCGTTAAATTTGTGGTGCCCATCGACACCGACCGCAATGTCACCATCACCGCTTCTGCCATTGTGACCCACAGTATCTTCACGCGGGCGGAGGACGGCTTCAAGGTCGGCCTGATGTTCACCGGCATGTCGGCGGAAACCACCGCTGTGCTGCAACGTTACGTGAAACGCTGACAGGTCAGTACCTGGCGGCGTGCCGATCACGTCGTTGTTGAGCCGCATTCGCCGGCATTCGCCGCCGGATCGCGCAGCTAAAATCTCGGGCTTGCCCGCCCGGCTGAGCCGGCGCTCCAAACCCAGTGCACAGGAACACGCATGTCTCTTTTTTCCGCTGTCGAAATGGCGCCCCGCGACCCGATTCTGGGTCTGAACGAACAATTTGCCGCTGACCCGAACCCGGCCAAGGTCAACCTGGGCGTGGGTGTGTACTACGACGATCAAGGCAAATTGCCGCTGCTGGCCTGCGTCCAAGCCGCCGAAAAAGCCATGATGGCCGACCCAAAGGCGCGCGGCTACCTGCCGATTGACGGTCTGGCTGCGTATGACGCGGGCGTCCGGGCCCTGGTGTTCGGGGCCGACAGCGAGCCGGTCCGGTCCGGCCGCGTCGCCACGGTGCAGGCCATTGGTGGTACCGGCGGTCTCAAGATCGGCGCTGATTTCCTGAAAAAGCTCAACCCGAATGCCGAAGTGCTGATTTCCGATCCCAGTTGGGAAAACCACCGCGCCCTGTTCACCAGCGCCGGTTTTCCGGTGCGGAATTACCGCTACTACGATGCGAAAAAGCGCGGCGTCGACTTTGACGGCATGCTGGCCGATCTCAAGGCCGCTGCACCCGGCAGCGTCGTGGTGCTGCACGCCTGTTGCCACAACCCGACCGGTTATGACATTGACGCCGCCCAGTGGGACCAGGTGGTGGCAGCCTGCCAGACAGCCTCGCTGGTCCCATTTCTGGACATGGCCTACCAGGGTTTCGGTACCGGACTGCGGGAAGACGGCGCTGCAGTGCAAAAGTTTGTGGATGCGGGCATGACGTTTTTCGTCTCCACCTCGTTCAGCAAGAGCTTCAGCCTTTACGGCGAACGGGTCGGCGCCTTGAGCGTGCTGTGTGACAGCAAGGACGAGGCTGCGCGCGTGCTGTCACAGCTCAAGATCGTGATCCGCACCAACTACAGCAACCCGCCCACCCACGGCGGTGCGGTGGTGGCGGCGGTGCTGAGCAACCCCGAGTGGCGCGCGCTGTGGGAAAGCGAACTCGCCGGCATGCGCACCCGCATCAAAGCCATGCGCCAGAGCTTGGTGGACGGGCTCCGGGCCGCTGGCGTCAAGCAGGACATGGGGTTCATCACCCGTCAGGTTGGCATGTTCAGCTACTCCGGCCTGAGCCGGGACCAGATGGTGCGCTTGCGCGAGGAATTCGGCGTTTATGGCACCGACACCGGCCGCATGTGCGTGGCGGCGCTGAACAGCCGCAACATCGACCACGTCTGCGCCTCCATCGCCAAAGTCATCTGAACCAGAGTGCCGAGGTCGGCGCCGACGTCACAAGACGCCCTCAGCGCGCAGCGCCGCCAGCGCGGCGCGGGCTTCAGGCCTGGGGTTACGCATCAGGTAGAACACCATGCCGTAACGCGAGGCAAAGGTCTGGGGCCGGCCCGATCGCATCAGGCCGGCAAAGCTCTGATCGAATTCCCAGCGGCCCCAGTCACCCAGGTCGGACGCGACCAGACCGGCCAGCGGCGTGTCTTGCCGCAGGAAGCCGGCATAGGCCTGGACCACGCGGGCGCGACTGACGCGCTGTCCGTCTTTCCCGTGGACGCTGAGCGCCAGCAAGGCCGCCTGGTACTCCCAGTCCTGGCGCCCGGCGGCCTGCAGGTACTGGCGCTCCAGCCCAGCGACGCCGCTGTCACCCTGCAGTTCCAACACGGCCGCCAGCATGGCCGACACGGCGGCCGCGTCCGCGGGCTGACGCAACTGGGCCAGGCGTTGCTGCAGCGCCGGTACGCGGTCCGCAACGCCGCTGACACCGAGCAGCAAGGCGTACAGCGGTCGGCGGGGGGCCAGCTGCGGGGTGTCGATCCAATCCAGCAGACGGGCGGCTTGCAAACGGCTGCGCAAGCCACGCATTGCGCCAAAGGGCGCCGAGGCGATTTCGTCGTAGGCGGTCTGCGCCACCAGCGGCTCGGGGCTCTCCAGGTCGGTGACAAAAAAAGACAGACGGGGGCCCCAGTCGGGGCTGGCCGCGTCCGTCGGCTGCGGCAAGGCCATCAGTTGCCGCAGCCAGTCGGCGCGGTTCACCGGCAGCGCGCCGGCGCTTTGCCAGCCGTTCGAACCTTGCCGGTACAGCAACAGGCTGTCGACCACAGGGCCGGTGGCCGTCACAGCGACCGGCGCTGAGGGCAGCGCTGGCAGCAGGACAGGACCCGTTGGCGGCGCACCCTTGATGAGCTGCCGCACGCCATGGGCCATGCCCGGTGCTGCCGGAGCCACTAGCACCACCGCGTCGGCCTGGCGCAGCCGTTGGCTGAGCGTGCCCTGGCCGTCCCCAGGCGCGCAGATCGGACAGGCCCAGGCAGGCGACTGAAACAGCATCGACAGCAACAGGCAGGTGGCGCGCAGCAAATCGGTCTTTCGGTTGGCTATGATCACTCGCCGAGTTTAGGCGGCTGGCGTGCCGGTTCGGTGACCGGACGCATCAAGGAGACGGACCCATGAGATTCAAAGCCCTGAGCCTGTTGGCTCTGCTCGCGCTCAGTGCCGGCCAGGCGCTGCCTTGGAGCAACCACAGCTTTGCCGCCTACCGGGCCTTTGACGCCATGCCAGAAGTGGCGCGGGCGGCACCGGTGGTGGTCGAACCGCTGGAAGTTTTCCTGAAAGACCAGGAAAGCGCGATCGAGCGGCTGCTGGCCAGTCAGGACCCATGGGCCAAGGCCAACCTGGAGGTGTACCCGGCCCTGCCGGCGGCCTTGGCATTCCGGGCCAATCCGGCGC
>JBEGOC010000103.1:0-4429 GCA_041182225.1 Pseudomonadota bacterium
ACCCGGCCGAGTCCAGCAGCGGCTGGCAAACCGCGCGCAAGCGGTCCAAGGTCACCGCATCACTTGTAGCCGAATGCATGGGGCAGGAACAGGATGATCCGCGGGAACCAGGTCAGGATCAGCAGCAACACGGTCAGCGTCAGCACAAACGGCCAGACCTCGCGGATGATCTCGATCAGCGGCACCCGGGTCAGCGAGGACATCACAAACAGCAGCAGTCCGTACGGTGGTGTGATCAAACCAATCATGAAATTGAGTGTAACGACGATACCGAAATAGGTAACGTCGATGCCCAAGGCGCGCACGCTGGGCATCAGGAGCGGCACAAACACCAGCATCATCACCGAGGCATCCAGAAAGCAACCCAGCACCAGAAAGAACAGGTTCACCACCAGCATGAACTGCATCTGGCTGAGCTGCATCGCCGCGATGGCCGCCACCAGGCCATCGGCCAGCCGCTCGTTGGCAATGGCGTAGTTCAGGATAAAGGCACTGGCCACCAGCAGCATGGTGGTGGCGGTCTGGCGCGACGATTCGGCAAATACGGCGCGCAGGGTCGAAACCTTGATCTTGCGGTACAACACCGTGCCCAGGATCAGCGCCCACAGCGCCGCCACAGCGGCCGACTCGGTGGGCGAGAATACCCCCGACCAGATGCCGCCCAGCAACACCAACGGCAAGGTGAGCGAAGGCGTGGCACGGAACATCACGCCCGGCAACTGGGACACCGGCACATGCTCGGCAGGCGGTAGGTTGCGCCGCTTGGCGATCAGCCAGATCGCGATCATCAGCGCCAGGCCCATCATCACACCGGGTACCAGCCCGGCCAAAAACAAGGCGCCAATCGACGCCCCGGAAATCAAGGCGTAAATCACCAGCGGGATCGAGGGCGGAATGATAGGGGCAATGGTGGCCGCTGCCGCCGTGATGGCACAGGCCAGGCCGGCCGGGTACTTGCCTATCTCGCGCATCATGCGCACCGCCACCAGGCCTGGGCCGGCGGCGTCGGTGATGGCGCTGCCACTCATGCTGGAGAAAATCATGCTCACCAGCACTGTGACGTGGCCCATGCCGCCGCGGAAACGGCCCACCAGTGCATTGGCCATGGCCC
Organism: Pseudomonadota bacterium; assembly: GCA_041182225.1. Lineage (GTDB taxonomy): Bacteria > Pseudomonadota > Gammaproteobacteria > Burkholderiales > Burkholderiaceae_C > Rhodoferax. Next base: position 1,112 of record JBEGOC010000103.1, read on the forward strand.
AGAGCCGGTCGCTGATGGATGCGGCGTTCATGATGTTGGCCGCCAGGATGAACATCGGGATGGCCACCAGCACGTACATGGCCGTCATCTGGCCCATCACCTGGCCCACCAGCAAGCCGATGTCCTGCCGCGTGGCAAACAGATAGACCGCGCCACCGCCAAACATCACCAGTGCCAAAGGCAGGCGCATCAGAGCGCCAAACAGCACTGCGGCCAGCAGGGCATACAAACCTGTCGTCATGGCGCCTGCTCCCGGTCAGCACCGGCCCAGCGCGCCAGCTCAGCGGGCCAGCGCGGCGACAGCAGGCGCCACAAGCTCAGCAACTGGCGCACCACGATCGCCATGAAGAAGATCGGGAAAATCGCGTACACAAAGTCCAGCCGCAGCTCCAGCATGTCGGTTTTCTCACGCCAGAGGAACAGGGTGTAGTCCACCATGCCGGGCAGCGCCGCGAACATCAATGCCACAAAAGCCAGGTTGGCCACCAGCAGCATCAGACGCTGGCGCTTGGGTGCCAGGTTGACAAACACAATGTCAAACGAGATGTGCTCGGACCAGCGCAGCACAAAGGCGCCGGTCCAGAGCACCGACCACACCATCAACACGGTCACCGCCTCATCGGTCCAGCTGACTGGCCGGTTCAGCAGGTAACGCATGCCCACCCCGTAGATGAAAAGAAGAAAGACAACCCCGAGACTGAAGGTCGACACGGCTTCGGCCAGCCGCTTGTACCAGGGCAGGATAGGGGTTTGCATGGGGTTACTTCACAGCCTGGATGCGGGCCAGCAGGCCTGGCTTCCATTTGGCCGTCATGCCTGAGCTTTCGTACTCTTTGAGCACCACGGTGCGAAAGGCCGTGGCATCGGGCTCGCTGATGCGGACGTTGGCAGCGCGGAAAGTGTCCAACGCGGATTTTTCATCCTGCAGCGTCTTGGCAATCTGCATGTCAGCCGCTTCCCGCGCCGCCATCCGCAACTCGGCCTGCTGCGCCGGTGTGAGCTTGTCAAAAAACGGCTTGGCAATGGCCAGGAACACCGGCTGCACCAGGTGCTTGGTCAGCACCACCTGCTTGGTCACCTCATGGAACTTCCAGTCACGTGTCATGTTGGTCGGGTTGTCCTGGGCATCAATGGCCCCGGTCTTCAGGGCCAAATAAACTTCGGTGATGGGCATGGACACTGGCGTTGTACCCAAGGCCTTGGCCAGCACCTGGAAAGAGGCACCGGGCGGCATGCGCATCTTGGTGCCGGCGAGGTCGGAGGGCTTTTCGATCTTCTTGTCATTGGTCAGATTGACGGTGCGCGTGCCCAGGTAGGCCGTGTCCAGAATCACCAGGCCCACCTTGGCCGCCACATCGTCGTAGTACTCCTTACCGATGTCGCTGCGGAAGGTCTTGATCAGGTGGTCGGCATCGCGGAACAGGTAGGCCGCGCTGAAGACGCCGTACTCGGGCAGCTGGGCCTCGATCTCAAAGGTGACGGGGCTGGCCATCTCCAGGTTGCCGCGCTGCATGGCCGGCAGCTCGGTGCCCTGGCGGAACAACGCGCTGGCGGTGTGCACCGTGACCTTGATGGTGCCAGGGAACTTGGTCTCCATGCGCGCCTTGATCATGCGGAAGGCGTCCGACAGGGGCGAGTTGTCTGGCGCGGCCGTGGAGACGCGGATCTCGGTCTGGGCCTGGGCCATCGGCAGCACGCTGAGTGAGGCCAAAGCCACGGCAGCAGCAAGTAGTGTTCGTCTCATGGTCTAACTCCTAGGATTTGCAGCGACCCATATGAAAAGGCAGGGTCTATCGCCTTTGACAAACGGTAGGTGTTCAGCGCGGCGCCTGCACCGTGACCGACAGGCGGCCAATGCCCTCGATCTCGGCATCGACCCGGTCGCCGACGCTCAAAAAGGTTTGCTTGGGCGAGCCCACGCCGGCCGGCGTGCCGGTCAGCAGCACATCGCCCGGGTCGAGGGTCATGATGCGCGAGGCCGTGGCGATCTGCTCGGCCACCGAAAAAATCATGTCGCTGGAACGGCCGTTCTGTTTGAGCTCGCCATTGACCCACAGCTTGAGGCCGAGGTTTTGCGGGTTGGCCACCGCGCTGGCCGGGATCAGGCGCGGTCCGAGCGGGCAGCAAGTGTCGTTGGCCTTGCCGGCCACCCAATCGAGCTTGTAAAAGGTCTCGGGCGCGCGGTTGTGGTCGCGCGCCGAAAAATCGATCGCCACCGTGAAGAAGGCCACGTGCGACAAGGCGTCCTCCACCGACACATTGCGCGCGGTTTTGCCAATCACCGCTGCGAGTTCGATTTCCCAGTCAAAGGCTTTGGTGCCCAGGGGCATGTGCACGGTATCGCCCGGGCCGACCACGGCGTTGCGCGGCGGCTTCATGAAGAAGAACAGGCGCTGTTCTTCTTTTTTGGCGCCGGGCATGCCCATTTCCGCCAGGTGGTCAAAGTAATTGGCGCCAGCACACAGAATCTTGCCGGGGTACAGCAGCGGCGCCAGCACCCGCACCTGGTTGGGCGCCAAACCGTTGGCGGGCTGGCAATGCGGTAGCAGCGCGGGCAATTGCGCGCCATACGTCACCCACTCGGCGGCCAGGTCGATCACGCTGACGGGCAGGTCAGCCAGGCCGGCTTGCTTGGCCAAGCTGCTCAGCGGGAAATAGCGGCCATCCACCTCGAGACAGCCCAGGGCTTGACCTTGGTAATCGACGGTAGCGAGTGCAAACATGGGACAGAACTCCATTTCAAATCGGGTTGCGCCGAGGGCTGGACTGATGGGCGTGCGTTGCATTCTATTCAGCATAAATAATCAATGTCAACATAAATTATTAAATTAAGCATAAAATAAATCATCTTTTGTTTTGGTATAAACCACTATTCACACCCCCGACTGCGCATGGCCACCAGCTCCCACACCGCCAAAGACGACGCCAACGCCCGCACCCTGGCTAACCAAGCGCAGGACCTGCTGCGGCGCGACATCCTGAGCGGCAGCCTGGCACCCGGGCAGCGGCTGCGCACCAAAGACCTGCAGACGCGCTACGGCCTGGGCCTGAGCCCCTTGCGCGAATCGCTGCAGCGGCTGTCGGCTGAGGGCATGGTGGTGAACGACGCGCAACGCGGTTTTGCCGTGGCCCCGGTGTCGGTGGCTGAGCTGCGCGACCTGACCGTGGCCCGCACCGCACTGGAGTCGGCCATGCTGCCGATGGCGATGCAACTGGGTGGTGCCGACTGGGAGGGCGACATCGTGGCTGCCTTTCACCGCCTGTCGCGCACCCCGCTGCCGCATGACCCGGCCGCCGTGGCAGACGCCAGCCTGTGGG
>JBEGOC010000104.1:0-17565 GCA_041182225.1 Pseudomonadota bacterium
TGCAGCGTCATGGCGCCGAGATCGATCATGCCCGCCATTTGAACACCAGGCAACCGGCGTCATCATAGGGTTTGGCCAGCTCGTTGATCAGCCGCGCCGCAATATCGGCAGCATCCCGGTACGAGGTGGCCGCCGCCATCTTGGAGCAGGCGTATTCAGGGATGCCATCCGTCCACAGCACCAGCAGGTCACCGGCTGACAGAGGACTGCGCTGCTCCAGCAGAGACGGCATGCGATCCCCGAGCACACCATCGCGCGACACCCCGTACCAGGCCTTGCTGCCGAATTTGGCCGCGCGCGTATTGCCGACCCCGAGGTAACGGACGCTTGCCGTATCCACGTCAACAAAAGCCAGGCCCACGGCGGCCCCCACCGTGCCCTGCAATTCCTGGTGGATCCGGGCCATCAGCAGAGTCAGGTCAGGGCCACCGAACACCTTGATCGTCGCCAGCACCCGCTGGGCGATCGCGTGGGCGCGCGCGCCGTGGCCCGAGGCGTCAACCATCGCCAGCAACACGCCGCTATCGCAAACCTGCACCACCGAGGCGTCACCACAGGCTGTATGGCCATCGGTGGGCCGCACCCAGCCACTGGCGTCCCACCGTGGGTCGGGCGCAGTGCCTGAGGACGGCATGGGCACCAGCGCGCTGGGGCGTGAAGTCATGGCCAACTCCCGCAAGGGCTTGCCACACAAACGCTTACGCGCAAAAACCAGCGTCCCGGCGCTTTCACTGGAACGTATCCAGAACTGATCGGCCATGCGGCGGACGCCGGGCAAGCCCAAGCCCAGCGAGTTGCCGGTGCTGAAGTGGTCTTGCATGGCAAGCGCCACATTGGGAATACCGGGGCCATGGTCCTCCGCCCAGATGTCGATATCGACCTCACCCTGGTACTCTGTCCGGCACAGGCGCAGCACACCGCGGCTGGCGTATTTGATGATGTTGGACCCCAGCTCAGACACGATGGTCGCGATCATGGTGCGGTCAACTTCAGAGCCTTCCTTGAGCAGCGGCAGGCGGGAGGTCCGCACCACGGCCGCCGACAGGTCCGCCTTGTCGTTGATGGTGAAATACGCCGTCGCGTCGTCCACTGAGGTCATCGCGCCATCCGAGACTCGCCAGCCGAGGTGGCGCGGTCCAGCGCGTCCTCGAGCGCGCGCTCGACCTCGAGCCCGCTGGTGTCCGCATCGTTGCTGACCAAATAGGCCACGATCCCGGGACTCAAGCCAACCAGAAAAGGTCGCACGCCCAACAGCCGAACCATACCCACCAAGTCACGGATGCCGGCGAACTCCACACAGTCGAGCACCTTGACCGCAGACAGCTCAATCACCGCCACGCGGGTGCCGGTCTCACGCACGCCGTCCAACACCGCCGCCTGAATGTCCGCCAGGTGATCTGCCAGCTCCCCGGGCAAGGTCACCACCAGGCAGCCGCGCACCAGCGTCGACGTCACCCCTTGTTGCATCGAATAAGCCATGACAGGTCGTCGCGCTTATTTGCGCCGATCGTGCAGGCGCCCATTGAGCTCCTGGTCGGCCCCGATCGCCCTCAGCGCGATTTCCAGGGCATCGCGCAAGGTGGACGTGGTGCGGACATCGCCCACATGAATACCCAGCTCCACCAGCGTGCGGGCAATGGCCGGTGAGATGCCGGAGATGATGGATTCACAGCCCATGAGCAGGGTGGCCTTGGTGATCTTGATCAGCTGATTGGCCACCGCCGTGTCCACGGCACCGACGCCGCTGATGTCGAGCACGAAAATCTTAGCGCGGGTTTCGCCGATCTTGGACAGGGTCTTGTTCATGATGTCCTGGGTGCGCACCGAATCAATGATGCCGACCAGTGGCAACAACAGAATACCCTCCCAGATGGGCGTGACCGGCGTCGACATTTCCATCAGCGCCTTGCTGTTGGCCAAGATCTTCTCTTTCTGGATGCGCGAGATTTCATCCAGCACCAGGTAGTTGTCCAGAAACACCATCTTGCTGACCGATGCCGCGATGGCGTCCAGATTGGATGGCGGCGGCACCATGCTGCGCAGGCGTTCATTCAGCAAGCGATCCGACAGGCACATGCCTGCGCAATAGATGTCGTTGGGCAGATCGATGCGGGCATGCACGGCACCGATGTGGCGCCGAGATGCAAAGTAGGGTCCGTCCAGGTTGGCTTTGAAAAAAGTCCGCCAATGGTCCATTTGCAGCGAGTGCACACGCTGTAACGTGTGGCTGTTGCCACCGAAGAAAATTTTGTATTCCTCGTGCTGACCCAGCCAGTCGTAAAAGTCACCGACCATGTCGCCCAGCGAGGCATCGATCAGCTCACCCGCCTGTCGCACCAGGGCCACATCGGTGCTGGTGATGTCGAATTTGAAAAGAATATTGGCCAGGTCGTCGTCGGTCGTCATGTTGTGTTCCAGTCTGAATGGTTAGGCGCATGGCCAGTCGGTTGCTCGGGTAGGTCGCTCGCTAATCGTCAGCAAAACGCTGTGCTATCGCCTTGAAGTCTTCCGCCACCGCGAGGAACGCGTAGACGACATCAGGATCGAAATGGGTTCCCCGGCCCGCCTGAATGATGTTGAAGGCCTGCTCATGCGACATCGGCTCCTTGTACACCCGGCGACTGATCAGGGCGTCATAGACATCAGCCAGCGCCATCAGGCGGGCAGCGATCGGGATGGCGTCGCCACTGAGCCCTTCCGGGTAACCGCTGCCATCCCATTTTTCCTGGTGTGACAGGGCGATTTCCCGGGCGCATTGCAAAAACGAATTGGGCGATTCCAACAGGTTTTCGGCCGCCAAAATCGCATCACGCCCCAAGGTGGTGTGGGTCTTCATGATTTGAAACTCATCCGGATCCAGCGGACCCGGCTTGAGCAAGATGCGATCAGGAATGCCGACCTTGCCAATGTCGTGCAAGGGCGCTGATTTGTACAGCAGTTCTACCTGCTCCGGGCTCAGGTAAGCCGCAAAGCGCGGGTGCCCCTGCAGTTGGACAGCCAGCACCTTGACGTAATTTTGCGTGCGGCGAATGTGGTTGCCAGTTTCATTGTCACGGGTCTCGGCCAGTGAACTCATGGCCATGATGGTGACGTCCTGAATGCTGGACAACTCACGCGTGCGCCGCCTGACCTCTTCTTCCAAAGAGTGGTTGCGGTCCTGCAGCAAATTGGCCGCTCGCTTGAGCGACAGGTGAGTTCGAATGCGCGCCAGTGTGATCGCCGGGCTGATCGGCTTGGTGATGTAGTCAACAGCCCCCAGCTCCAGTCCGTGTTCCTCGTCCTGGCTCTCCAACTTGGCCGTCACAAAGATCACCGGGACTTGCTGCATGCGCGGGTCTGCCTTCATGCGTCGGCAAACCTCATAGCCGTCCATGACGGGCATCAGGATGTCCAACAACATCAAGTCGGGCAGTTCGCCCTCTTGCATCATTCGGAGCGCTTTTTCACCACTGATGGCCACGCGCACCTTGTAGTGTTCGCTCAGCAGCGAACTGATCAGCTGCAGGTTTTCAGGCGTGTCGTCAACAACCAGAATGACGGATCGATCAATATTTTTCAAATCGTTCTTTCCCGCAACTTGTCAGGTTCTAGCGACAACAAAATGGGTACCCGGCGAATCCGCCGTTCACATCACGGGCGTCGCTTGTTCCTCATCCGCATATTGGGCTGCGATCAGCCGGAAATCCTCATTGGTGGCCAAAAAAGCGTCCAGAATGTCCGGGTCAAAATGAGCGCCCCGTCCCTTGGTCATGATCGCCATTGCCTGCTCGTGCGTCATGGCCGCCTTGTACACCCGCTTGCTGATCAGCGCGTCATACACATCTGCCACCGCCATCAGGCGCGCTGACACCGGGATCGCGTCACCCGCCAGCCCCTCGGGGTAGCCCGAACCGTCCCACTTTTCCTGGTGCGACAGGGCGATTTCCTTGGCCAAAATCAGAAAATCCACCTCGACCCCCAGGGTTTTTTCAGCGCGCGCGATCGAGTTGTAGCCAATGGTGGTGTGGGTTTTCATGACATCGAACTCATCCGCCGTCAACGGACCCGGCTTGAGCAGGATATGGTCAGGAATGCCCACCTTGCCGATGTCATGCAGTGGCGCCGACTTGAACAGCAGCTCAATGTAGGCCCCGCTGAGCACGGTCTTGAAGCGGGGGTGCTCCTGCAATTGCAGGGCCAGCCGTTTCACATAACGCTGCGTGCGCAGGATGTGGTTGCCGGTTTCGTTGTCGCGGGTTTCGGCCATGGACGACATGGCCAGCACCGTGACGTCCTGGATGGTGCTGATCTGGGCCGTGCGCCGGGCCACCTCGTGCTCCAGGTAGTCGCTCTTGTCGCGCAGAAAGTCGGCCGAGGCTTTCAGCGCCAGGTGGGTGCGCACCCGCGCCTGCACGATCGGCGGGCTGATCGGCTTGGTGACATAGTCGACCGCACCCAGCTGCAGGCCCAGGATCTCGTCGGCGGCATCCGACTTGGCGGTAAGAAAAATCACTGGAATGGTGCTGGTGATCGGATTGGCCTTGATCCGGCGCAAGACCTCGTAGCCATCGAGGTCGGGCATCATGATGTCCAGCAGGATCAGGTCGGGCAGGGTGTCGCTGCCCAGCAGCGACAGTGCCCGCTCACCGCCGTTGGCGACAATGATGCGGTAATCATCACGCAGCAGTTCGGTCATCAGAACCAGGTTCTGCGAAGTGTCATCCACCACCATGACGGTGGCTCTGGAGCTGTCTGGGCGGTTCGGCATGGTGGTCTCACGAAGTGGGGGTGGCAATTTGTATCGTTTCTCCCAGGATCGCCAGGGCGCGGCCGAAGTCAAACTCCTGCACCGCGCGCTCCAGCCGATCGAAGTCGGGGCCCATCGCCAGACGCAGCCGGCGGCTGTGGCGATTGAGCAGCGCCACGGCGCCAAACTCGCCCTGGGCAAACAAGTGGGACAGATCGCGGGCAATGTCCGCCAGCGCGACGTCCGTGTCTTCCGCATCCTCCGGATCGGGCTCATTCGCACTGCGGGCCGCCAGTGAGCGCATTGGTCCGAGCGCCAGCGTCAGCTGCTGGATCAAGAGCAGCAGGCACTCGTCCAGCGCCCGCACCTGGGGCAGCAACGCGACCGGGTCGGCTGCGCCGGCCTGGCTCGCGACGATGGCCTGCTCCAAGGCCTCGGCCATCACCTGCAACTGCAGCGCGCCCAGGGTGCCCGCCACGCCTTTGAGGGTGTGGGCCAGGCGCCGGGCGCGTTCCCATTGGGTTGCGCTCAGCGCCTGTTCGATCTGGTAGCCGATATGCGCTTGCCGATCCACAAACTGCTGCAACAGCGAACGGTAAAAATCCGGCTTGCCGAGGCAGCGGTGCAAACCGGTGACGGTGTCCAGCCCGTCCACCGGCCAGGGCAGGACCAGCCCGGTGACGCCCGGCGCCGGCTCGCCGACAGTGGCGGCGGCAATGCCCGCGACCGTCACGCCCACGCCGTTGGTCTCGGCCCGGCGTGGCGTCCAGCGCAACAGGGCGCGCCACAGCTGGTCGGCATCGATGGGCTTGGCGACAAAATCGTTCATGCCCGCGTCCAGGCAGCGCTGGCGGTCCTCAGCCATGGCATTGGCCGTCATGGCAATCACCGGCAAGGCGCTGAGCGCCGGTCGGGCCCGGATCGCCGCCGTCGCCGAAATACCGTCAAGCACCGGCATCTGCACATCCATCAACACCAGGTCAAAGCGGCTGCCACTGCCGAGCAGGTCGAGCGCCTGCTGGCCGTTTTCTGCGGTGGTCACCACCACGCCAGCATCCCCCAGCATCTCGGCTGCGACCTCCCGGTTGATCTCGTTGTCTTCCACCAACAACATGCGCGCGCCCCGCAGCGGGGCCAGGTCGATGCCCTGGCGGGCCACCGGGCCGGACCGGTCGGACAAGGCGCCAGTCAGCGCCGGTCGCCCAAGCACCCGCATCAGGTGATCGAACATCACCGAGGCGCTCACCGGTTTGACCAGCAAGCTCTCGATGCCCTGGGTTTTGGCGTCGGCAAACAGGTGTTCGCGTCCAAACGCCGTCACCAGGCACAGGTGCGGCTGCCGGGACAAAGTCAGTTGACGAATCCGCCGCGCCACATCAACCCCGTTCATGTCTGGCATCTGCCAGTCCAGCAGGATCACGTCATGGGGCTCATCGCGTGCCTGGGCGGCTTGCACGGCCTGCAAGGCGGCGTCACCACAATCGGCCGATGCCACGCTGAAATTCATCCGGGCCAGCATCTCGCTCATGTGCCGGCGCGAGCTGGCGTTGTCATCCACCACCAGCACCCGGGCCGACGGCATGACCTCGGACACCAGCGGCGCAGACGGCGGCCGCTCGCGGCAGCCCAGTGTGACCGTGAACCAGAAGGTCGAACCCTGGCCCGGCGTGCTGTCCATGCCATACTCGCCCCCCATCAGTAGCACCAGCCGGCTGACGATGGCCAGCCCCAACCCGGTGCCCCCATACTTGCGGGTCGTGGAAGAGTCGGCCTGCTCAAAATCCTTGAACAGAATCTTGCGCTGCTCCTCGTCAATACCGATGCCGGTGTCGCGCACCGTGAAGCGCAGCACCACCTCCTGCTCGGTGATGCGCTGCACCGCCACCGCAATCTCGACTTCGCCCCGGTCGGTGAACTTGACCGCATTGTTGGCGTAATTGACCAGCACCTGGCCCAGGCGCAGCGGGTCACCCTGCAGGTGCTCGGGCGTCTGCGGCGCAATGCTCACAATCAGCTCCAGCCCCTTGTCAGCCGCTTTTTCCGCCACCAGGCCCACCACGTTATCGATCAGCTGCTCCAACCTGAAATCGACCACTTCGGTGCGCAATTTGCCGGCCTGAATCTTGGACAAATCGAGCACATCGTTGATGATGCCCAGCAAATGGTGGCTGGAGGCTTCGATCTTGCTCAGGTAATTGCGCTGCCGGGCAGTGAGTTCGGTGCCCAGGATCAGGTGGGTCATGCCAATGATGGCGTTCATTGGGGTGCGGATCTCGTGACTCATGTTGGCCAGAAAATCCGATTTCATGCGCGTGGCCCCCTCGGCCTCGGTCAGGGCATCGCGCAGCGCCAGTGTGCGTTCTGCCACCTTTTGCTCCAGCTCATCATTGAGCTTGCGCAGCTCGCCCTCACGGCTCTGCAGGGCCAGATGCAGGTTCACCCGCGCCAACACCACTTCCTGGTTGATCGGCTTATGGATGAAGTCAACGGCGCCGGCCGCGAGCGCGCGGGACTCACTCTCAGCATCGTTTTTGGCCGTGACAAAAATCACCGGAATGTCGCTGGTCTGGGGGTTGCGCTTGAGCGCGGCGCAGACGGCGTAGCCGTCCATGTCCGGCATCATCACATCGAGCAGAATCAGGTCCGGCGGCTCCTGGGCGACCAGGGCCAGCCCCTCTGCGCCAGACGTGGCAAACTGCACCTCGCACGTACCGGCCAGCACGGCGCCGAGCACTTCGACGTTTTCAACAATGTCGTCGATGATGAGGATGCGCGCAGTGGTCGGCATGGGGGAGTCAGGCAGCAGGGTCTGCCAGCATAGCCGAGAATTGCGTCAGCGCGGCCAAGGCCGCCTTGAACCTGAGTTTGCGCGTGGCCTGGGCCACGGGATCGAAGGCGCCCCGCAGGGGGGTGTTGGCCAGCATGTGCTCGATCTCTGCCGCCTGGCTACGGGCGCTGAGCATGTTGCGCGAGAGCTGGCGATCGAGCTCGTCAATCAGCGCCGCCAACACCACACGGTCCACCGCCATGGCGGCCGGTGGCGCTGTGTCAGCCGGGGCTGCAACCGGCGTGCCCGTCGGGCGCCGCACCCATTTGAGCAAGGTCGCGCCGAGCTGGTCGCGCAGGATAGGTTTCGCCACATGGTCAACCATGCCGGCCTGGCGCACTGCATCCAGCTCAGTCGCCATGTCGGCCGCCGACAGCGCAATGATGGGCGGCGCCTTGGCGCCCAACTGGGCCCGGATGCGACGCGTTGCCTCCAGGCCGTCGATCTCGGGAATTTGCAGGTCCATCAGGATCGCATCAAAAGCGCGGCGTCCCGCCTGGGTCAGCGCCTCCAGCCCGTCGCCTGCGGTCTCCACTGTAACGCCCATATCCTGCAAAAAGGCGCGTGCCACGACCACGTTGACCGGGTTGTCCTCCACCAGGAGCACATGGGCGCCGCGCAGCGCGCTGAGGTCGGGCGCAACCTCGACAGGCGCAACCGAGCCGACCGCTGCAGCACCAGCCTGCTCCAGTTCGATCGTGAAGGTGAAGCGCGAGCCTTGTCCGAGCTCGCTGTGCACCGTAATGTCGCCGCCCATGAGCTCGACCAGCCGTCGGCAGATCGATAGGCCTAGCCCAGTGCCGCCAAAACGCCGCGTGATGGAGCTGTCCGCCTGCATGAAAGCGGCAAAAGTCCGCGCCACCTGGTCCTGGCTCATGCCAATGCCGGTGTCAGTGACCGTGATGCGCAATGTCAGGGCCTGACCCGTGTGGGCCTGGCGTTCAATGCGCACACTGATTTCGCCCCGCTCGGTGAATTTCAGTGCATTACCGACCAGGTTGATCAGCACCTGCCGCAGCCGCAGCGCGTCGCCCACCAGATGCCAGGGCACGTCGTCATCGACCTGCAACCGCAGAGGCAAGCCTTTTTCCATCAACTGAAAAGAAAACAGCCCGGCGACGCTGTCGAGCAAATCTGTCAGGTCGAAGGGCTCCTTGACGATCTCCAGTTTGCCGGCCTCCATCTTGGAGTAATCCAGCACGTCATTGAGGATGCGCAGCAAGGACTGGCCGGCGACCTTCAGATTTTGCAGGTAGTCGCGATGAACGCCGTCCAGCGCGGCCGACTGCAGCAATTGAGAAAAACCGAGCACGGCGTTCAGCGGGGTGCGGATCTCGTGGCTCATGTTGGCCAGAAACTCGGCTTTGGCCGTGGTGGCATCCTGGGCCTGGCGCAGGGCCTGCTCCACCAGCCCCTGCTTCTGCAGCGACTCCTCCAGATAGCGCCGCTGCAGTGCCTCGCTCTGGGTCAGGTCGGACACCTTGCGCTCGATTTCGGCACTCATGCGCGAGAAGGCGTCCATGAGAACGCCGATCTCATCGGCGCCGCCGCCGACCAGGGCCAGGCCATACCGCCCTTCGCGGATGTCACGGGTCGCACTGACCAGGGCCTTCAAGGGGTGCGTCAAGCGGAAGCTGGCCAGCCATAACAGCATGGAGAACGCGACCAACGCGATAGCGCCAACCAGCAGCACGTAGGTCATGATCGTGCGCTTCGTGTGATCCAGCCGGTCCCGCGACATGCCGAACGAGAGCTCGCCCAGCACCTGTCCGCCGATCGTCAACGGGCTGCTGTACGGACCGCTGCTGTCGGGCGGGTCGGCGAGCCCGGCCGCACCGCTGCCATGCGCGAGCTGCTGCGGCACCTCGCCCGCGGTGGCAATGGGCCGTCGCTGCGCGTCAGAGACGGTGAGGTAGAGCAGACCGCGGCTGGCCAGACTCTCGTTCAGGATCGCAGCCACTGAGGCATAGTCACGCTGTGCCATGGGTACCGACAACGCGGCATTGAACAGAGGCTTGAGTTGGCTGGCATGCTCTTGCTGGTCGGCATCCAGGAAACGCCCCAACAGTGCGTAGACACTGCCGCTGACCAGCGCCAGCACCCCCAACTGCAGCGCAATGCCGGTCAGGACCAGCTTGCCCCGAAGGCTGAGGTCACGCCACATCCAGCTCAGCCACCCAGCGCCTTGCGCGTCGCCTCAGTGACGTTGTCCAGCGCCTTGAGTTCGGCCTCCGTCACCTCGCGGATCAGCGTGATGCCCGCCAGCGACTGGAACCGGCGGCCCTCATCGCTTTGACCAAACGCCAGCAACAGTGCCCTAAGGCGCTGGCGTTCCGCCGCCGGCAGAACCGGGTTGGCCATCACCAGAAAACCGGGTACCTTGGCAAACTCGGTCACGATGCGCAGCGTGTTGCGCAAGGCCTCCGGCCTGGCCCGGAACTCCCCCATGCTCATAACAGCCAGCGGCGCCTCGCCCGACAGCAGCACGGCGCCCAGGCTGTCGTCATTCGGTGTCACCACCGTCTTGTAGTCGGCGCCCAGCTGCAGGCCCTGCACGCCCAACCAGTGCAAGCCGGCCACCGCCACCAGGGAGGGCGGGTTGGCGACCGCCAGCGCCTTGCCGCGTAACTGCTTCAGTGACGAATCAGCATTACTGGCCAAAGCCACGATCACGCCCGGTACCTGGGGCTCATAGATGGCCAGCGGCTCCCATTTGGCATCGAGTTGCGCCACGCGCCCCAGGTTGGCCGCCGTCACGACCAACGCAAAATCGCCGCGCTGTGTCTGTTCGCTGAAGCTGCGCAAATCCCCCGCCGTGAAAATTTCGACCGGACGCTTGAGCTCGCGCTCGAAATACGCGCGCATCGGCTGGTAATTGGTCAAAATGACGCGCGCACTCAGGTTGGGCATCACGCCAATGGTGAATGGCGCGCCCGCAGTCTGTGCCGAGACGGTCGCCAGCGGCGCCAAGGTGGCAAACAGCAGCGGCATCAAAAGGGTGAGTCGGCGAACGGGTGACATCAGACGCATGGCAACACTCCAGAGCAACAGGGGCTAGCCGCAGGATCAAGCCCGACGGCTCATCATACCGCCCGATCCAAGGGCCGGCGGTCGCCCACCAGCTCAGCCGCCGTCATGCGCATCGGGATCGTGACCGGCCCGTCATTGACCAGCTCAACCCGCATCTCGGTAGCAAACCGCCCGGTTTGCACCAGGCCGTGGGTCCGCCGGGCCTGGGCCACAAAATGTTCGAACAAGCGGCGGCCCTGCTCCGGGCGAGCAGCAGCCGTGAAGCCGGGCCGGTTGCCGCCAGCCAGCTCGGCGGCCAGGGTGAACTGGCTCACCAGCAGCAGGCCACCCGCCCTGCCCTGGCCATCCATGTCCTGCAGGCTGTGATTCATCTTGCCGTCGGCATCGCCAAATATGCGCAACTTGAGCATTTTGGCCAGCATGCGATCGGCCAGCGCCTCCGTGTCGGCATGTTCGGCACACAGCAGCACCAGCAGGCCAGCGCCGATTTCGCCCACCAACTCTTGCTGCACCCAAACGCGCGCCTCGCTCACCCGTTGCAGCACGGCGATCATGGCCGGCTCCGGTGGTTGACAAGCTTGCAGCGGACCATGCCCGCTCAACCCAGGGTCACGCGGGCAAACTTGCGCTTACCCACCTGCAACACATAGGTGCCGGCCCCGAGTTTGAGGCCCTTGTCACTGATGGTCACGGCATCAATCCGCACGCCGTGGCCGTCAATCAGCCGATTGCCTTCGCCGCTCGAGGCGACCAGCCCGGCCTGCCGCAGCAGGGCTGCAATGCCGACGGGCGCGCCACCCTCGCCCAGCGGCAAGGCCAGCGCCGGAATGTCCTCGGGCACGCCGCCTTGGCTGCGGTTGATGAAATCCTGTTCGGCCGCATCGGCCGCCGCCAGCGAGTGAAAGCGCGCCGTGATTTCGCGTGCCAGCGCCACCTTGGCGTCTTTCGGGTTGCGACCTGCCTGAACCTCGGCCTTGAGCGCCTCGATATCGGCCAGGCTGCGAAAGCTGAGCAGCGTGTACCAGCGCCACATCAGGGTGTCGGAAATGCTCAGCACCTTGGCAAACATGGTGTTGGCGTCTTCTGAAATGCCAATGTAGTTGTTCTTGCTTTTGGACATCTTCTCGACGCCGTCCAACCCCTCGAGCAACGGCATGGTCAGGATGCACTGCGGCTCCTGGCCGTACTCGGCCTGAAGATGGCGCCCAACCAGCAGGTTGAACTTCTGATCCGTGCCACCCAGCTCCAGGTCGCTCTTGAGCGCCACACTGTCGTAGCCCTGCATCAGGGGGTACAGGAACTCATGCACGCTGATCGGCGTACCCGCCTTGAAGCGCTCATGAAAATCGTTGCGCTCCATCATGCGCGCCACGGTATAACGCGCCGCCAGCTGGATCATGCCGCGCGAACCAAGCGCGTCGCCCCACTCGCTGTTGTAGCGAATTTCGGTGCGGGCCGGGTCCAGCACCATCGAAGCCTGCCGGTAATAGGTCTGGGCGTTGGCCTCGATCGCCTCGCGCGTCAGCGGCGGGCGCGTGCTGTTGCGTCCCGAGGGGTCGCCAATCAGCGTGGTGAAGTCGCCGATCAGGAAAATCACGGTGTGACCCAGGTCCTGCAGCTGGCGCATCTTGTTCAGCACCACCGTGTGGCCGACATGGATATCGGGCGCGGTCGGATCCAGTCCGAGCTTGATCCGCAGCGGCGTGCCGGTGGCCTCGGCGCGCACCAGTTTCTTGACCCAGTCGTCCTGCGGAATCAACTCCTCGCAGCCGCGCAACGACACGGCCAGCGCCTCCCGCACACGGTCGGATATGGCTGAAACGGGGGTCGAGGCTGGATTCATAAAAATTTTCAATCAGGTCGGGGGGAAGGGCGAGGCTATACTTTGCGCTTTCTCAAGCCCTGGATTTTAAGACGCGGGGCCCGGGTGCCCTTGCAACGCGGTTCTGGCCCAAGGCTGGTTCCTCTGATGGAAAACATGTCTTGATCCACGGCCTCCTGTTCGCCACCGATACCCGCCTGAAAGCAGCGGGCCAATGGCTGCATGCGCATCCCAAACACGTCATGGCGCTGCTTGCAGCGCTGTTGCTGGGCGGCGGCGGTGCCACCTATGCGGTCGCTTCTTTTGCTCCCGATCCGTCCGAACTGCCGGTGCGCCAGGTGCTCGAGACGCTCTCACTACCCCCGGCTGCCATCGTACCAGCGCCAGCACTGACCGAAGTGACGCTGTTCCGCTCTGACATCACACGGGCCAACGACACCGCCAGCACCCTGCTGCGTCGCCTGGGCGTGAACGACCCGGCTGCGGCTGCCTTTCTGCATGCCGACCCCTTGGGCCGCTTGCTGGTCGGACGCAACGGCCGCAGCGTCACGGTGGAAACCACCCCTACCGACGCCCTGCAAAAACTCAGCGCCCGCTGGAGTCCTGAGGATGACGGTCAGTTCAAGCGGCTGGTGGTCGAAAAAACACCGGATGGCCGCTTCACGTCCCGGCTGGAAACAGCCCCCTTGACGGCATCGACCCGGCTGGTCAGCGGCACCATTCAAAGCTCATTGTTCGCGGCCACCGACGAGGCCCGGATCCCGGACGCGGTGGCGATTCAGGTGGCCGAGATTTTTGCCGGCGACATCGACTTCCACCGCGCCCTGCGCAAAGGGGACCGTTTTTCCATCGTGTACGAGACGCTGGAGGGGGATGGCGAAGCCCTGCGCAGCGGCCGGGTTCTGAGCGCAGAGTTTGTCAACGGCGGGAAAACCAACCAGGCGCTGTGGTTCCGCGACCCGCTGGCCAATGGCAAGGGCGGCTACTACACCATGGACGGCCATAGCCTGCGACGGGCCTACCTGGCCTCGCCCATGGAGTTTTCCCGGGTCGCCAGCGGCTTCAAGATGCGTTTTCACCCGATTCTGCAAAAGTGGACCGCGCACCTGGGCGTGGACTACGCCGCCCCGACCGGCACGCCGGTGCGCAGCGTGGGAGACGGCACGGTCGAGTTTGCCGGTGTACAAAACGGCTTTGGCAATGTGGTGATTGTGAAGCACCGCAACCAGCACAGCACGGTGTATGCACACCTGAGCCGGATCCTGGTGCGCACGGGCCAGCGTGTGAGCCAGGCTGAGACCCTGGGCGCGGTAGGCGCCACCGGCTGGGCCACCGGCCCCCACCTGCATTTTGAATTTCGGGTCAACGGACGGCATCAGGACCCCTTGACCATTGCGCGCCAGAGCGAGGCCGTGCCGGTCAGTGCCCAGGCCCGCCCCGTGTTTGCGCGAGCGGCAGAAAATGCTCGGGTCGCGCTGGCGGGGGCCGCATCGCTGCAGCGCGGCAGCGCCGAGTAGACCGTAAGGCGGAGCCCAGTGTGGCAGAGCTCTACCTGGGGCTGATGTCAGGCACCTCACTCGACGGCGTCGATGGCGTCCTGCTCGAATTTTCCGAATCCACCCAGCGGGTTCTGGCCCATGCCAGTGCGCCCCTGCCCACCGCGCTGCGGACCGAACTGCTGGCGCTGAACGCGGCCGGCCCCAACGAGTTGCACCGCGCTGCGCTGGCGGCGAATGGCTTGGTACGGGTCTACGCGGAGGTGGTGCACGACCTGTTGACGCGGACCGCCACCAGCGCCAGCCAGGTCCTGGCCATTGGTGCCCACGGCCAAACTGTGCGCCACCAGCCCGGTGCATTTGACGGCATCGGCTACACCCTGCAACTGAACAACCCTGCCCTGCTGGCTGAGCTGTGCGGCATCGATGTGATCGCCGATTTCCGCAGCCGCGATGTCGCCGCCGGTGGACAGGGTGCGCCGCTGGTGCCGGCCTTCCATCAGGCGGTGTTTGGCGGCACCGGGGTGCCGGTCGCCGTGCTGAATCTGGGCGGCATGGCCAACCTGACCCTGCTCGACGCGCGAGCGGACGACGCGGTACTCGGCTTTGACTGCGGCCCCGGCAACGCCCTGATGGACGCCTGGAGCCTGCAACACTGTGGCGAGCCCTTTGACCGGGGCGGCGCCTGGGCCGCCAGTGGCCAGGTGCAGGCCGAACTGCTGACGGTCTTGCGGAGCGAGCCTTTTTTCGCCTTGAGGCCGCCCAAGAGCACGGGGCGAGACCTGTTCAACCCGCCCTGGCTGGCCAGCGCGCTGGCCCACTTGCCCGACATGCGCCCGGTCGATGTGCAGGCGACACTGGCCGAGCTGACCGCGCTGAGCTGCGCTGACGCCGTGTTGACCTGGGGTGGTGACAGCCGGGAATTGCTGGTGTGTGGTGGCGGCGCCTTCAACACCCACCTGATGACACGGCTGCAGCGGGCGCTGCCCGGGGTGGTGGTGAAGGGTACCGAGGCACGCGGCCTACCGCCCCTGCAGGTGGAAGCCGCCGCTTTTGCCTGGTTGGCGCGGCAGACGCTGCGCCGCGCACCGGGCAATCTGCCAAGCGTCACGGGCGCCCGTGGCGCCCGTGTGCTGGGTGCGGTTTACCCGGCTTGATGCCGGGCAGCGCGCTCAGGTCGAAAAACTGGAGCCACAACCGCAGGTGGTGGTGGCATTGGGATTCTTGATCACAAACTGGGCGCCCTGCAGATCTTCCTTGTAGTCAATCTCGGCGCCGACCAGGTACTGGTAGCTCATCGCATCGATCAACAGCGAGACACCGTTCTTGGTCATGGTGGTGTCGTCGTCGTTGGTGATTTCATCAAAGGTGAAACCATACTGGAAACCCGAGCAACCGCCGCCCTGCACAAACACCCGCAGCTTGAGCTCTGGATTGCCTTCTTCGGCAATCAGGTCGGCCACCTTGGCCGCAGCGCTGTCGGTGAACAGGATGGGGGTGGGCATCTCGGTCTGAATGTTCTCTGCTACGGCGCTCATGGCTTGCTCCAAGGGTTGACCGGTGAATACTACAGCAATTTGCTCGGGAACCCGGCTACTGATTATTTGCCGCCAAGACCAGTGTGGGCTTTTCCTCGGCCGCGCCCACCAGCGGCCGCAATTGGCCGTCGATCAAGGCGCCCTGGTGCATTTCCAGCGCGACGTAATGGACATCACCATGAATCCGGGCCTTGGGCTGCAATTCCAGCAGATTAGCGGCATGAACCGGCCCGGTCACGCTGCCGTTGATGATGATGTGATCGGCGCGGACTTCCCCGGTCACGGCCCCGGTTTCCGAGATCACGAGGATGGAGGCGTCCTCGGCGCGTGCCTGCACATTGCCGATGATGCTGCCGTCAACCCGCAGGCCTTCGGAGAACTGGAGGTGCCCGTCGATCTGGGTGCCTTCGGCAATCAAGCTTTTGATGGGCGGTTGCTTTTTTTTGTTGAACATGTGCAGGCCTGTCGGTGCTAACTTGGGGAGCCCGACTATAACTTGACGGTCTGCGCCGCCTTGACCTGAGCGCCATCGAACACTTTGGCCGTGACGGCCCTGACCACGGTCTGCGGCGGCAGATCCAGCACACCCTCGGCCCGACCGTACTGGCGGAATTTGAGCGACTGAGCGCCCTCCGGCAGGGTGGC
This sequence comes from Pseudomonadota bacterium, assembly GCA_041182225.1. Lineage (GTDB taxonomy): Bacteria > Pseudomonadota > Gammaproteobacteria > Burkholderiales > Burkholderiaceae_C > Rhodoferax. The sequence goes on from JBEGOC010000104.1 coordinate 16,085, forward strand.
GGCCCAGGGCTTGCCGTTTTGCAGGCCGGAAAAGCTGACCTCCAGCCGGCCATTGAACTCCCCCGGATTTTTGAGCGGCTGGATCACCAGCACCTGCCATTTGAGTTCGCGGCCGTTGGCCACCTCAGCCTGCAGGCCGCGGATAGCGATACCGGCCGCGCCGGCGGTCGGGATCAATTTCTCAAAAAAGCCCAGGTCATCACGCAAGCGGCGGTTGTCGGCCTCCAATTGGCGGCTCTGGGCCAGCAGTTGTTCCTGGGCCACTTTTTCCGACGTGAGCAGGGTGCTGGCGGTGTTGGCGATTGACTGCGCCTTGTCACGCGCCTCCTTCGCCTGCGCCAGCTCAGCGCGCAGGGCCGCGGCCTCGGCGCGCAGCTGCTGCATGCGCTCCCGGCTGGCAGAATCCAGCCCGGCAATGTTTTTGCCAAATTCGAAGGCCCACAGCGAGATGGCGGCGCAAAAGCCAAGTGCGACCGCCAGCATGATCCAGCGCAGCGGCCAGGGCAAGGCACTGCGAACGGCCATACGCGGCGCGCTGACCGTGAGGCGGCGAAGAAAAAGGCGAGTTCGCATCGTCGGCGCAGTCTAGCAGGAGGTGACGGCACCCAAAAAAACAGCCGCGGCGGGATGGCTCCAGCAGCGGCTGCGTCGGCCCAAGCGCACTGAGCGCGGCCGCGGGGTGGCGAGGTCAGCGCTTGCTGAACTGCTTGCGGCGACGCGCGCCGTGGAAGCCGACCTTCTTGCGCTCGACCTCGCGGGCATCGCGGGTCACGAAACCGGCTTTGCTGAGCTCGGACTTGAGTGTCGCGTCGTAGTCAATCAGCGCGCGCGTGATGCCGTGGCGCACAGCGCCAGCCTGGCCCGATTCGCCACCGCCTGCCACATTGACCATGATGTCAAAGGTCTGGGCGTGGTTGGTCAGCATCAGGGGCTGCTTGCAAATCATGATGGAGGTTTGACGACCGAAGAATTTCTCGATGTCCTTGCCGTTCACCACAATCTGGCCGGAGCCTTTTTTCAGGAAAACGCGGGCGACGCTGGATTTGCGACGGCCGGTGCCATTGTTCCAATCACCAATCATGTCATGGCTCCTTAAATTTCCAACACTTTGGGTTGCTGGGCGGTGTGCGGGTGCTCAGCACCACCGTACACCTTGAGCTTCTTGATCATGGCGTAGCCCAGGGGACCCTTGGGCAGCATGCCCTTGACGGCTTTTTCCAAAGCGCGGCCGGGGTGCTTGGCTTGCATGTCGCGGAAATTGGTGGCCGTGATGCCGCCCGGGTAACCGGAGTGGCGGTAGTACACCTTGTCAAGCGGCTTGGCGCCGGTGACACGCAGCTGGGCTGCATTGACGATGACAATGAAGTCACCGGTGTCGACGTGAGGCGTGTAAATGGCCTTGTGTTTGCCGCGCAAACGGAGAGCAACTTCGCTGGCTACTCGTCCGAGGACCTTGTCGGTCGCGTCAATCACAAACCACT
>JBEGOC010000105.1:0-2733 GCA_041182225.1 Pseudomonadota bacterium
CGGTGCAGCGCGGTGCCCAGCACCCAGCCCGGCTGCCAAAATTCCACACCGTACCGTCGGGCGCGGCCTGCGGGTGCGCCGAGAACGCGGCTCCCCGGATCTCCGGTGACCAGGCCTTGAACCCCTAGGCCGCCAGGGTTTGCGGATCGATTTGCATTGCCGAGCCGCCCTCCCACAGGGCGTACAGCTCGCGCCCGCCGGCCATCGCCAAACCTTGAAGCAGGCGGCGCATTGTTGCCCATGGCCTGACACGAGCCGAACTGGCATGGTGGATACTGAAGCTTGGGGCATCCCGCCCCGTACGATCCCCATCACATGGACACCAGGAGGCACCCAGTGGATCACGACATTCCGCGGATCGACATCAGTGGCCTGTTCGGCCAAGACCTGGCAGCTCGGGCCGCGGTGGACGCGGCCATCCTCGGTGCGGCCCAATCGGTGGGCATGCTGGTGATCACCGGCTTGCCGGCCTGGGCTGTGCTCAGCCCCACGCAACGCCGGCTGCTGTTGAGCCTGTTTGCGCTGCCCGAAGCCGATATCCGCAAGCTGTGGCGCTGGAACTTCGATCCGACCCAGGCCAACGTCTACCGGGGCTGGTTTCCGCTGCAAAACGGTCTGCCGACCTACAAGGAGGGCATCGACATGGGCCCGGACATCGCCTACGGCGCAGGCGTGGTGGACCCACGCGATCCGCTGCGCGAGGCAACGCCCCTGCCGCCCGAGCACCTCTTGCCCGGCTGGCAGGCCTGCGCGCGCGACTACTACCTGGCCATGGTCCGCCTGTCGGAGGCGCTGATGCACTCGGTGGCACGCGGGCTCAGACTGCCCGAGCGCTGCTTTGACGCCGCGTTCCAAGGCGGGGTGTCGACACTGCGTCTCCTGCATTACCCGGTGCGGCCGCCAGAATCGTTCGAAGGCGTGGCCGCCAGCGAGGTCTGGACCGTCCATCAGGGCAAGCCGCATTACCTGCTGGCACGCGCCCATGTCGACACTGGTTTCATCACCCTGCTGGCGCAAGATGGCGTGCCAGGCCTGCAGGCCCAGCATCTGGACGGCAGCTGGATCGACGTGCCGCCCGAGGAAGCCACCCTGGCGGTGAATTTCGGCAAGGTGCTGGAGCGCTGGACCGGCGGGGCCATTCGGGCCACACGGCACCGCGTGCTGGGCAGCGGGCGTGCCCGGCATTCCATCCCGTTTTTCTATGAGGCCCGGGTTGATGCCGTGATTGCGCCGCTACCGCTACCGGGCGCCAGCGACTTCGCGCCCTTCTACTTTGGCGACCATCTGTGGGAGACCACCACGCAATTCGTCGAGCAACGCGGCATTGCGCACCTGCGGGTGCCCCTTGGGCCTCCCCCCAGGCCCTGAGTGCTGCGGATGGCGCGCAGGGACGGCCGGTGCAACGAAACCGGCCGATCAGAGCAGCCCGGGCAGCTCCGCCAAGCTGGCCGTGCGCACACCGGCGGCGCGCGCTTGTGCCAGAAAGGCCTGGCCGGCGGCCTCGAAGCCGGCCACCGGGCTCATGCAGTCGGTCAGCAACACGGTCTGGCGCAGGCGCGCCGGGGGCAGTTGGGCCTGCATGTCCTGCACCGATGCGGCCACGCAATGGCTGAGCGCCTCGCCCGCCACCAGCAGCAGCCCTGCGCCGGCGGCCAGGCGGGCCATGAGTGGCTGGTTGAGCGCGGTGCGCGGGTCGTCAACGCGCGGCACCTCGGCGCGAAAGGCGCTGTACTGCTCGGTCATCGGGTTCAGGCCTTTGAGCACCTTGTCGCACAGCTGGCCGCTGTGCATTTCCCAGTCGGCAAGGCTGCGGGCCAGGCCGCTGTGGATGTTGTGGCCCCAGGTGCCGAGCACGCAGTGCACCGGCCAGACCACCAACTGGCGCTGGCCCGGCGCCTCCAGCGCGTCCAGGTAGGCCAGCACCTCGGCGGTGCGGGCGGCATCGCGTGGCCGCCATTGGCCCGCCCGCACGGCGGCCGCCGTCACCACACTGAAGGGCGCGGCAGCACGGCCATCGGCCTGCAGCCAGAAGCTGGTCCGCTCAATGCCGACGCTGGGGTGCGAGTCCAGCGTGACCGTGATGGCCTGCACCGCCGCCCGGTGCTGCTGCAGCCAAGCGGCCAGCCGAGTCATGTCGGCATTGGCGCCGGGCACCGGCAGGGCGGCGCCTTCGATGTCCAAAAAATCATTCTGCGGGTCGATGATCAGCAGTTCACAGGGGCGCATGGCAAGTCCTTCATGGCAGCGGCACAGCCGCGGTTTGTTGCAGGGCCCAGGCCACGTGCTCGCGCACCAGGCTGCTGGGGTGGTCCATACGAGCCTGCAGGGCCGCCCGCCAGGGCAGGGCCACCTCGGGCAAGGCGGCGCGCAGAGCGTTACCCAGCGCCACCGCCACATTGCGCAGCCAGCGCTCATGGCCGATGCGCCGAATCGGGTTGCCCTCGGTCAGGCGCAAAAAGTCGGCCTCGGACCAGTCCAGCAGCGTCACGAGCTGCTGACCGACCAGGCCCTGGCGCTCGTCAAAATCCGACAGGGCGCTGCGCTGGGCGTAGCGGTTCCATGGGCAGACCAACTGGCAATCATCGCAGCCGTAAATGCGGTTGCCCATGAGCGGGCGCAAGTCCGGTGGAATCGGGCCGGCGTGCTCGATCGTCAGGTAAGAGATGCAGCGCCGGGCGTCGAGCCGGTGCGGCGCCACGATGGCCTGGGTGGGGCAAATGTCGATGCAGGCGC
>JBEGOC010000106.1:0-13350 GCA_041182225.1 Pseudomonadota bacterium
CTGCAGCTGGAACACCGGCCGCCGCGCCCCCGCAGTCAGGCCGCGCGCGTTAACCAGCACCGGTGCCCGCCAGGGCGCCAGCGCGGCCCGTTGCGCGTCGTCCAGCCAGCCGAGCTGGTCCATCACCGCCACGCTGGCCGCAAACAGCGCGGGTTTGTTGCCGTCGATCACCTTGATGGCAAAGGCCTCGCCCCGGCTGGTGCTGCCCACCACCTGCACGCCGTCGGCGCCCACCTTGCTGACCCAGTCGCCGCGGCCGGCCTGCATGAAGGCCAGGTCGTTGCGGCCGGTGCCCGAGACCAGCTCGGGGTGCGCCGTCATGGCCGCACTCAGGGCGGCAAAGCTTTGGCCAAACTCGGCATCGTGCGCGCCGCTGGCCAGCCGGGCGTAGCCGTAGGCCAGTTTGGCCAAGGGCAGGGCGTAATTGGGGGCCGAGCAGCCGTCGATGCCCATTTTGAAGTCGTTGGCATCCATGCCCACGGCGCGCGCCACAGCGTGCCGGATCGCCGCCTGCAGCGGGTGCTGCGGGTCGATGTAATCGTCCAGGCTCAGGCCGTGCTGCACGCAGTAGGCCAAAAAGCCGGCATGCTTGCCGCTGCAGTTGTTGTGCCGCTCGTCAAACTCCAGCCCGGCCGGCGGCGCCTGGTCGAGCAGGGTGAACAGCCCTGGCACATGGCAGCCGCAGCGCAGCGCCTTGTAGCTCAGGCCGGCCTGCGTCAGCATGGTGTCGGTCTGCGCCACGTGCATGGCTTCGCCGTTGTGGCTGGCGCACAGCATGGCCAGCTGCTGCGGGCCAAAGCCGAACTGCGTGGCGCCGCCCGCCTCCATGAAGGGCAGGGCCTGCAGTGCCTTGAGGGTGGAGCGCGAAAAGGTCAGCCAATGCGGGTCACCGGCCTGCGCCAGCAGCTGGCCGCGCGTGTTGACCACGGCCACCGCGCCCAGGTGCAGGCACTCGGGCGTGCCGCCTCGGCTGAGTTCGATCAGGGGAACAAGGTTCACGGTGGGCTCCAGCGGGTTGGTGATGCGCCGTATTGTCGGGCCGGCGCGGCGGGCCTGCTGCCGGGCGCTGTCTATACTCGATGCCATGCCCGCCACGCTCACACCTGACCAGACGGCCAGTTACCAACAGCACGGTTTTCTGGTGCTGCCGGGCTTCAAGCCGGCGGCTGAGCTGGCGGCGGTGCGCGAGCGGGCCGAGCAGATCGTGGCGGCATTTGAGCCCGGCGAGCGGGTCAGCATCTTCAGCACCCACGAACAGCGCCGCACGGCCGACGCCTACTTCTTGGGCTCGGGCGACCAGATTCGCTGCTTTTTTGAGGAAGAAGCCTTCGACGCCGCCGGCCGGTTGCGCCAGGCCAAGGCGCTGTCGATCAACAAGATCGGCCACGCGCTGCATGACCGGGACCCGGTGTTTGACGCGTTTTCGCACGGCCCGGCGCTGGCTGGCGTGGCGGCCGGGCTGGGGCTGGCGCAGCCGCAGCTGTGGCAATCCATGTACATCTTCAAGCAGCCCGGCATTGGCGGCGAGGTGGGCTGGCACCAGGACGCCACGTTTTTCGAGACCACCCCGCACAGTGTGACCACCTTTTGGTTTGCGCTGGAAGACGCGACCCTGAGCAACGGTTGCCTGTGGGTGGCGCCGGGCGGCCACCGCGGCCCGCTGCGCCAGCGCTTTGTGCGCCAGGGCGATGCGGTGCGCATGGACACGCTCGATGCCACGCCCTGGCCCAGCGGTGCCGAGGCCCAAGCGCTGGAGGTGGCGGCCGGCACGCTGGTGGTGTTTCATGGCCTGTTGCCGCACTACAGCGCGCCCAACCGATCCTCCCGTTCGCGCCACGCCTACACCTTGCACGTGACCGACGGCCGGGCCACCTATGCCGCGCACAACTGGCTGCAGCGCGATGCCGGGCTGCCGCTGCGCGGCTTTGTTTAACATGGACGATGCCTTCAAGTCACCACTCTGCCTGCCCCTGAACGCGACCCTGGTCGGCGCATTGGCCCGGATGACGGCGGCCATCGGCAGCGCTGACTGGTTTGATGCCGTGCTCAACCTGCTGGGCACGGTGTGCGCCATCGACTCGGGCGGTGCGATGGTCTACTACCGCGAGCAGCGGCCACGGCGCATCCTGCACCGGTTCGACCCCTCCGAACGAAGGCTGCCCGAGGACGCCTACCTGTCTGGCCCCTATGTGTTGGACCCGCATTACCAGCTGTTCGCGGCCGGCGGGTCCGATGGTATTCACCGGTTGACCGACATCGCACCTGACGACTTCTTCCAGAGCGAGTATTACCGGGTGTTCTACTCGCAAATCGGGCTGTCGGATTCGATCGAACTGCTCTGGCGCATCGACGCGGACAGTGCGCTCAATATCTTCATCGAACGCAGCATCCGTCATCCGAAATTCCAGGATGCCGACACGGTGGCGATCAACACCCTGCTGCCGGTGATCTTTGCCTCTGCGGCGCGTCACCATGAACTCACCGCCGCTGCCTCCCAGCGCGATACCGACAACCTGACGCATCGCAAGGTGCAGGCCGCGATCGAGAACTTCGCCAGTTCGCTGCTGACGCAGCGCGAGCGCCAGGTGCTGTTTTACCTGATCAGCGGCTATTCGTCGGCGCTGACGGCGCAACGCCTGTCCACCACCGAGGGCACGATCAAGATCCACCGCCGAAACATCTACCGCAAGCTGGACATCGGCTCGCAGGCCGAACTGTTCTCGCTGTTCATCAACTGCATCCAGTTTGCCTTGCCCGAGGCGCCGTTTGACCCGCTCAAGACCTACCAATCGGTGCCTGCCGCAGCGCGTCTGCCATCACTGCTCGGCGTGATTTCGGCGCGCGATTGAGCTTTGGGGTCAGGCGCCCCCCGCCGCCCGGGCCGGTTGCGGCAGGTAGACCCCACCCTGGTGGTCGCGCAGCCACGGCACGATGTCCATGTCGCGGTCCAGCGGGTACATCGGCCGCGGCACCTGGCTGAACGGTAGGGCGGCATAGTCAACCGTGCACAAAGCACCGCTGTCACAGACGATCACCTGGCCTGCGATCGGCTCGAAAGCGGCACGGAAGTGCTGCATGGATTTCAGGGCGACGACGTCCTTGCGTGAGGGATCGATCCCGAAGGCCAGGAACTGCTGCAAATCCAGCATCTGGGCCCGCAGGCTCACCACCAGGATCTCCACACCATCGACCTGCACGACAGCCAGCGGCCCCCAGGACCGTTGCAGGCCCCCGATCATGGCGCCACTGCCGATGTAGTGGCCATTGGCATTGAGCGACAAAAGCCTGCACGTCAGTGCAAGCGGGGCGCCGCCAACACGCGCGTCGGTCTTGCCACCAAGCGCGATGCTGACGGTGTCACCGGGCGCATGGCCTTGCAATTGCTGCACCGTTTGGGGGTCGACCATCGGCCCGAAACAGGCGTTTTGCACCCCGGCGTCCAGCAGCGCCTTGAGCAGGTTGGTCGAGTCGCCATAGGTACCACCACCGGGGTTGTCGGCATAGTCGGCGACGATGATCGGCCCCCGGCCCTGCGGGCGGTAGGCCTGGCAGATCGCTGCCGCCTGCGCCACGGTATGGAACTGGTTCAGGGCGTCATGGCGGCGGGCCCAGATGTCATCGGCCAACGCACTGGCGAAGGCGGCGTGGCCGGCCAGGTCGCCCTGTGCGGTGACGGTCACGCTCACGCCCACCTCGGCGATGTCGGCATTCGGGAATGCGCCATTGATGCTGACGGCGAACACGTCGGCCTGTTGCTCGTAGGCGCGGGCCCGTGCCAGCCGCTCGATCATGGGGCCGATGTCGGTGCGCCCACCATTGGCCTCTTCCAGCATCGGGCGGGTCACGCGCAGCGTGACCGGGTGGATCTCGCCCTGCATCGTGCGCTGCAGGATGTCGGCGGCATGCCGGGCGGTGACGCGCATGTCGGTGTGCGGGTAGGTCTTGAAGGACACGATGATCTGCGCCAGGTCACACATCGCCCGGCTGAGGTTGGCATGCGGGTCCAGGGTGATCCCAATCGGCAGGTCGGGGCCGACCACGGCGCGCAAACGGCGCAGCAGCTCGCCCTCGCCATCGCCACAAAAATCCGTCACCATGGCGCCGTGCAAGCCCAGCAGGATGCCGTCAAGCGTGTCGCGGTGGGCCGTGGCCGCCGCCACGATGGGGTCGGTCAGTGTGTCAAAGGCGTCGCGGGTGACGCGTCCGCCCGGTTGGGCGTTGGCACTGATCACATGCGTGACGTCCCAGTGGTAGACCGCACCCGCTTCCAGAAATCCGCCGAGTTCCGTGTTGTTGTCTTGGCGCGCCGCCATGGCCTCGGCCCCGTACAGCAGACCGCGCTCGGCAAAGACATCCAGGCCGGTCGGTATTTTGCAGAAGGTGTTGGTCTCGTGCAGGAACTCGGCGGTGAGCACGTGGAAGCGGGTCATGGGCTGTGTCTCGTGTGGGGCGTTGGCTGGCCAGTGGCTCAAGACCCCAGCGGGTGGTGGCAGGCCAGGCTGTGGCCCTGGTCCGCGCCAGTCGGCTGGATGAGTTCGGGCCGCTCGTTGCGGCAGCGTTGGCTGGCGTGGGGGCAGCGGGCGGCGTAGGCGCAGCCAGCCGGCAGAGCGAAGGCATCGGCAATTTCACCGTGCAGCAGGGTCACCACGCGGCGGCGCTGCGGGTCGGGCTCGAAGGTGCTGTCCATGAGCGCCCGGGTGTAGGGGTGGCGCGGCGCTGCCTGCGGGTCGGGCAGGATCTCGACCACCCGGCCGAGGTACATCACCACGATGCGGTTGCAGAAGTAGCGCACCAAACCCAGGTCGTGCGAGATGAACAGGTAGGTCAGGCCCAGGGTGGCCTGCAGGCGCTCCAGCAGGGCGATGATCTGGGCCTGGATCGAGACATCAAGCGAGGCCGTGGGTTCGTCCAGCACCAAAAACTCGGGTTGCAGTGCCAGGGCCCGCGCAATGCCCACACGCTGCTTCTGCCCGCCGGACAACTGGTGCGGGTAGCTCTCGGCCAGCACCGGATTCAGGCCCACCATGGCCATCAGCGACTCGACCTTGGACCGCCTGGCCGCCTCGTCCAGCGCCAGGCCCTGAATTCGCAGCGGCTCCAGCACGGCCTCGTGCACGCTGTAACGCGGGTCGATCGAGGAGTAGGGGTCCTGGAACACCATCTGCATGCGCCGGCGCAATGCCCGCAAGCCCGAGGACGACAGGCCCGCCAGATCGGTGCCGTCGAAGTGCACGCTGCCGCTGCTGGCATCGAGCAGGCGCAGGACAAGCCGCGCCAGGGTGGATTTGCCGCAGCCGGACTCGCCCACCACGCCGGTGACCCGGCCACGCGGGATGTCCAGATCGACATCACTCACCGCCGTGAGCGTGCGTTGTTTGGCGAACAGGCCGGCCCGGCTGCGAAACACCCGGGTCAGGCCCCGGGTCTGCACCAGCGGTGGCGCGCTGCCGACGGCGCTGACAGGCGCTTCAGCCACGGGCTGCTCCGGCGCTCGCGAAGTGGCAGGCCACGCGATGGCTGTCGCTTGCTTGCAGGGCCGGCGCCTCGGTTTGGCAGCGCGCCTGTGCGGCGCTGCAGCGGGGGTGGTAGCGGCACCCGTCGGCGTAGCTGGCAACGCTGGGCACGATGCCAGCGATGCCGCGCAGGCTGCCGCTGGCCTGGCCGCTGCGCGGGATGCAGGCGATCAGCGCCTGGGTGTAGGGGTGAACCGGTTGGGCGAAGATGGCTTCGACGGCGTTGCTTTCGGCGATGCGGCCCGCGTACAGCACCAGCACCTGGTCGCAGGCCTGGGCTACCACGCTCATGTCGTGCGTGATCAGCAACAGCGCCAGGCCCCGCTCGCGCACCAGGTCTGCCAGGATCTGGATGATCTGGGCCTGGATGGTGACGTCCAGCGCGGTCGTCGGTTCGTCCGCAATGATCAGGTCTGGGTCGCCGGCCAGGGCCATGGCAATGACGACGCGCTGCTTCATGCCGCCCGACATTTGATGCGGGTACTGACCGTGCACGGCAGCGGCATCGGGAATGCGCAGCTGGGTCAGCAGGTCGATGCTGCGGGTACGGGCGGCCGCAGCGCTCAGGCCCCGGTGCAGGATGCCGACCTGGTCGATCTGAGTGCCGACGCGTTGGATGGGGTCGAGCGAGGTCATGGGGTTTTGCGTGATCAGCGCCATGCGCCGGCCCCGCAGCGCGCGGTAGCGCTCGTCAGCCAGCCCCACCAGCTCGGTGCCGTCGAACCGGACCGATCCCTGGCTGACCCTGCCGCCGATCAGCTGCAGCAGGCCCATCAGGGCCATGGCGGTGAGCGACTTGCCAGAGCCGGATTCACCGACCAGGCCCAGGATGCTGCCTTTGTCGAGCGTGAACGCAACGCGGTCCAGCGGCTGCAGCGAGCCGATGGCCACCGAGAGATCGCGGACTTCCAGCAGCGCCATCAGTGGTCCCGCACCCGATGACGGATGTCGAGCGCCTCGATCAAGGCATCGCCAAACAGGTTGATGGAAACCACGGCAATCGCAATGGCCAGCCCCGGGCCAAGGATCGTCCAGGGAGCCAGGAAGATCTGGGCTGTGCCGCTGCTCATCATGGCGCCCCAGCTCGGCTTGGGCGGCTGCACGCCAAGGCCGAAAAAGCCGAGGGTGGCCTCGAGGATGATGGCATCGCCCGTGGCCAGCATGCCGGCCACGATCACGGGGGTGATGGCATTCGGCAGCAGGTGTCGGAACAGGATGTGGAAATGGCCCGCACCCAGGTTCACCGCCGCTTCCACATAAGTCTCGCTTTTGAGGGTCAGTATCTGCGCGCGGGTCAGCCGGGTGAACTGGGCCAGGTAGGCAATGCCGATCGCTACCATCGTGCTGTACAGGCCAGCGCCGAGGATGGCGACAAAGATCAGGGCGATCAGCACTTCAGGGAAAGACCAGGTCAAATCGACCGCAGCCGTGACGACGCGGTCGAACAGCCCGCCGAAATAGGCGGCTGCGGCACCCAGACACATGCCGAGGCTGACCGAGCCGCAGATGGCCGTGAGTGCCACCGTCAGCGAGGTGCGTGCGCCATAAATGATGCGTGACAGCACGTCCCGGCCAAACTCGTCGGTACCCAGCCAGTTGGCCATCGACGGGGCCTTGTTGGTGGCAGACAGCGTCTGGATATCGTAGGGATAAGGCGCGACCCAGGGCGCGAAGATCGCGGCCATGGCAATCAGCACCAGCACGGCCAGCGACACACCGCCGCGCCAAGTGCTGGCCACGTGCCATAGCGGCGACTTCTTCCAGCGACTCACCGCAGATGCTCCCGCACGCGCGGATCCATGCTGGCCTGGACAAGGTCACCCAGCAGGGTGCCCAGCATGACGGCCACGGCCAGCATCAGCAGGCAGCCCTGGACCACGGGGTAGTCGCGTTGCGCCAGCGAGGTGATCAGCAGCGAGCCGAGCCCCGGGCGGGCAAAGACATACTCGATGGTGACCGCGCCGCCAATGATCCAGCCGATCCGCAGGCTCAGGATGGTCACCACCGGCAGCATGGCATGACGCAACACATGCTGCAGCTGAATGCGCCGGTGCGACAGGCCCTTGGCATGCAGCATCAGCACGAAGTCACGCTGGCTCACATCGAGCATGGCGGCGCGGGTGACGCGCGCGACCAGGGCGACCCCATGCAGGCCGATGGTCAGGACCGGCAACACCAAGGCTGTCCAGGTGCGCGCGCCCGACACCGGAAACCATTCGAGTTGTACCGCAAACAGCAGGATCATGAGCAGGCCGAGCCAAAAGCTGGGCAGGGTGGAGCCGAGCAGGATCAGGGCCATCACGCTGCGGTCAATCCAGCTGTCCTTGAAGACCGCCGCCAACGCGCCGGTGGCAATGCCCACGACGGTCGAGAACAGGAAGGCCAGGCCGCCCAGGCGCAGGCTGTGCGGCAGGTTGTCGCCGATGAGTTCGGCGACGGGGCGACGCAGGATCATGGCGTCGCCCAGGTCGCCCGAGCCCAGGTTGCGCAGCCACACGCCGTACTGCACCAGCAGCGGCTGGTCGAGGCCGTAGCGCGCAACCAGGGCCGCTTTTTGCTCCGGCGAGGAACCGATCTGAACCATGTTATCGATCGGATCGCCGGGCACCCAGTGGATGATCATGAACACGACCATCGACACCACCAGGAAGACGGGGACCAGCAGCAGCAGCCGCCTCACGCCATAGTTCAACAAAAGCGGAGTCCCCCGGCCGTCGTCAGGCGCAGCAAGGGCTGCAGTTTGCCAGCACCGGCAACATCACTTGACCTCGATGTCCATGATGGACTGGGTCGCCATCTTGATGCCACGAATGGTGTCAGGCAGTTTCAGGCGCGTCTGGCTGTAGGCAAAGCTCTGTGTGGGCTGGTAAATCGGTGCGAACGGGAACTGCGACAGCACGTACTCGTGGTACACCTTGAAGTTGGCGACACGCTCTTCCCAGGTGCGCGACTGCTTCATGGCTTTGGCGTTGAGCTCTTCGGCCTTGGGGTCGACGAACATCGACACATTGGGGTAGCCCAGGCGGGTGGCACTGAAGAACCAGTCGATGATGTCGGCGTTGGTGTAGTCATAGGCTCGCACGGCAAGCTGGTGGTCGGTCTTCTTGCGGTACTGGGCGTTGATCGAGGCCGGCTCGTGCACGGTGATCTCCGCATTCACCCCCACCGCCTTGAGCTGGGCCTGGATGACTTCAGTGACCCGCTTGAACTGCGTGCCGTTCTGGGTCCACAGTTTGAGCGTCAGCGGGACGCCGGCTTTGGCGCGTATCCCGTTGGCGCCCATGACCCAGCCGGCCTCGTCGAGCAGTTTCTTTGAGCGGTCCGCGTTGTAACTGATGTTGAACTTGGGGTTGATGTTGGCCTCAGGCAGCGCGCTGACCAGGAAGTTGCTGGCCACCATGCCCAGCCCGCCGAAGATGCTGGTCAAGATCTCTTTTTGGTTAACGGCCAAGGCCATGGCTTCGCGAACCTTGATGTCATTGAGCGGCGCGACCGAGGTGTTCATGGGCATGTAGAACACCTCGGTGCCCGGCATGGTGACGACCTTGAGCGAACTCTCTGCGCTGATACGCGGCAGGAAGTCCGTGGGTACGCCCAGCAGCAGGTCGACGCCGCCGGTCTTGAGTTCGAGGAAGGCCGTGGCATCTTCCTGGATTTCACGCAGGGTCAGGTTCTTGATCTTGGCGGGTCCCTGGTTCTTCGAGAGGCTGCTGGCCCAACGGTAGTCGTCATTGCGCACCAGCTTGGTCTGTTGGCCCACGGTGAAGTTGACCAGCTTGAACGGACCGCTGCCAACCGCCGCTGTCACGCCGAACTTGTCGCCCAGTGCCTCGTAAGCCTTGGGCGAGGGGATGCCCATGAAGCTGGTGGCCATGTTCAGCAGCAAACTTGGGTCCGGGCTTTTCATCTGGAAGCGCACGGTGTAGTCGTCGACCACGATGACCTTGTCAATCTCCTCGACCATGAAGGCGTTCTCGGTGCCCTTGTACTTGGGGATCCACCATTCGATGACCTTGGCGTTGAAGGGCTCGCCGTCATGGAACTTGACGCCCCGGCGCAGTTTGAAGGTCCAGCTCATGCCATCCGGCGAGGCTTGCCAGCTTTCAGCCAGCTGCCCGTGGAAAGACTGGTCGGCATCCTGCATCACCATGCGGTCGAAGATCAGGTTGTTGGCGATGTTGAGCTTGGTGCCCTTGATCGGGTTGTAGGTTGGGGCCCCGGCTTCGCGGGAGTTGAGCACGAAGGTCGCATCCTGGGCCAGGGCCGGGCTGAAGGCAGTCACGCTACAGGCGCTGATCGCGACCAGTGCCAGATGGCGCAGGGTGTTGTCGAAGTAAGTCATGGATTCTCCTGGAGGTGTGCGCCGCCGCGGGCGCTTGGGGTTGTCGCGGGCTCGTTATCCAACTTGAGAATAGCGGCAATCCAGCCGGCCCGGCACGTCCCTACCCCCAAAGGCATAGCGCAAGTCATCGCAAGAACAGGCGGCTGACGGGCCCTATTACTTTAGGGGTACGCGCTGGGTCCCGACCCGCTTTTGTCGCCGTATCGCCTGGTGTTTTGTCTTATTCTTGCGCCTGCTGTCCCGCTGTCCGAGCGTGTTGCCCGTGGGGCCGGGGCTGCCTACCGAACCCTCCCCCACACCATGCACCAACTCCGTCAACCCTACCTGTTGTTCTTGGGCGATGTCGACCTCAAGTCGGACGCCAAGACGGCTTTCGGCCTGCGCGATTGGTGCCGCAGCGAGGTCATGGGCGAGTGGTCCCTGCCAACGGCCACGGTGTCGCTGGACCTGCCGCGCCACAGTCCGGCGCAGGCCGCAGCCTTGGGAGCCGGCTCCATCGTCATTGGCGTAGCAGCTGTAGGCGGTGTGCTGCCCGCCCACTGGCTGCCTGAGCTGGAGGCGGCCCTGGATGCTGGCCTGGACGTGGTGAGTGGCCTGCATTCCCGGTTGACGTCATTCCCCACCCTGGTGCAGGCTGCACAGCGGGGTGGCGGCCGGCTGCACGACGTGCGGCATTCGGACCAGGTGTTTGCTGCCGGTACCGGCCGCAAGCGCAGTGGTCAGCGGCTGCTGACCGTCGGCACGGATTGCGCGCTGGGCAAGAAGTACACGGCGCTGGCCCTGACCCGCGCGCTGACAGCGCGTGGCGTGCCCGCCACGTTTCGAGCCACCGGCCAGACCGGCATCATGATCTCGGGTGCCGGGGTGGCAGTGGATGCGGTGATCGCCGACTTCATCGCCGGCGCGGCAGAGGCCTTGTCGCCCGACAACGCCGTCGACCATTGGGACGTGATCGAGGGCCAGGGGGCGCTTTTTCACCCGGCCTATGCCGGTGTCACGCTGGGTTTGCTGCATGGCTCGCAGCCCGACGCGCTGGTGCTGTGCCATGACCCGTCGCGCGACACGATTGAGGGCTACCCCCACTGCCCCATTCCTGATCTGCAGCAGGCGATCGACCGTTACCTGGAGGCGGCGCGCCTGACCAACCGGTTGGTGCGATGCGCGGGTGTGAGCATCAATTCGTCGTCCCTCTCGGATGCACAGTGGCTGGCCTACGCCGAGAGTGTCGAACTCAAGCTCGGCCTGCCGGTGGTGGACCCGATGCGCGGCGGTGTTGAGGCGCTGGCCGCCACCCTGCTGAGCCAATGATCAGCTGCCGCACGAGCATCGAACATTGGGCGATGACCGAGCCCTTCGAGATAGCCCGCGAGGTCATCACCGACCTGCCGGTGTTGATGCTCGGCTTGACTGACGCGCAGGGTCATACCGGCCGCGCTGAGGCGGCCGGCGTCGATTACGACGGTGAGACGCCTCACACCATGGCCGGGCAAATTGCCGGTGTGCTAGACCAGTTGCATGACGACATCAGCGGTGCCGAGCTGTTACAGCTGCTGCCTGCGGGTGGCGCCCGCAATGCGCTGGACTGCGCCCTGTGGGATCTGCGCGCCAAGCAGTCGGGGGTGCCGGCTTGGCGTCGGGCGGGCCTGGCCGGGCTGAAGGCCGTGGTCACGGCCTACACCATCGGGCTGGGCGACGAGGCCACCACGCGGCGTAAGCTGCGCGCGGCCCGCCAGTACCCGCTGCTCAAGCTCAAGGTCGATGCGCGGCGCCATGTGGACATCGTGCGGATGGCGCGTGAGGAACACCCGCAGGCACGGCTGATGGTCGATGCCAACCAGGCCTGGTCGCGCCCATTGCTGCTGGAACTGCTGCCCGCGCTCGAGGCACTGGGCGTGGAACTGGTGGAGCAGCCCTTGCCGCGAGGCCAGGACGCCGAGCTTGACGGTCTGGCCTCGCCGATTCCGCTGGCGGCCGACGAATCCTGTACCGACGGCAGCTCGCTGGCGCACCTGGCCGGCCGGTACCAGTACATCACGATCAAACTGGACAAATGCGGCGGCTTGACCGAAGCCCTGGCCATGGCTGACGCCGCCGAGCAACGCGGCCTGGGGCTCATGGTGGGCAATATGTGTGGCACTTCGCTTGCCATGGCACCGGCCTTCCTGCTGGCGCAACGCTGCCGCTATGTGGACCTGGATGGCCCCCTCTTGCAGCAGCTCGACCGGGCGACGCCGATGCACTTCCACGACGGCCTGATCGAGCCGCCGACGGCCGCCCTCTGGGGCTGAGCGGTGCCACGGCGGCTAGGCCGCGTGCGCTGAGCGCGAACTGCCGCAAAATCGCGGTATGCAGTTACTTCGATCCCCCCTCCAGGCGCAAGTCGTGCAATGGCTGGTGCAGTGCGGTGACCCGGTGCAGGCCGGGGAGGTGCTGGCGGTGCTGGAAGCCATGAAGATGGAGCACGAGCTGCGCGCGCCCTGCGCCGGTCGTGTGGCAGCACTGCTTCGCGACACCGGCGACATGGTGGCGGAAGGTGATGCGCTCCTGAATTTAGAGCAAACTATTGAAGCAGGACAAGGGCTGGAGCCCGAAAACATCCAAAATCATGCCCTGCCGGCCGCACCCGCTGGCGCGGCCCTGCGGCCCGACCTGCTGCGCCTGCAGCAGCGCCAGGCCCTGACGCTGGACGCCAGCCGGCCCGAGGCCATGGCCAAGCGCCACGCGCTGGGTTTGCGCAGCGCGCGCGAGAACATTGCCGACCTGTGCGACCCGGACAGCTTTGTCGAGTACGGCGCGTTGGCGGTGGCGGCTCAGCGCAGCCGGCGCAGCGAGGACGACCTGCAGCGCAACACCCCGGCCGACGGCATGGTGACCGGCATCGGCAGCATCAACCAGGCGCAGTTTGGCCGCGATGCCGCCCGCGCCGTGGTGATGGCCTATGACGCCAGCGTGCTGGCCGGCACCCAGGGCATGCGCAACCACCAGAAGACCGACCGCCTGCTGGGCCTGGCGCTGCAGCAGCAACTGCCGGTGGTCTTGTTTGCCGAAGGCGGTGGCGGTCGCCCGGGCGATGTGGACATGCCGATCGTGGCCGGCCTGCACGTGGCCACCTTCGCCAGCTTTGCCCGCCTGAACGGCCGGGTGCCGGTGCTGGCCATCGTGGCCGGGCGCTGCTTTGCCGGCAATGCGGCCTTGGCCGGCTGCGCCGACGTGATCATCGCCACCCGGGACAGCAACCTCGGCATGGGCGGCCCGGCCATGGTCGAGGGCGGCGGCCTGGGTGTGTTCCGCCCGGAGCAGATCGGCCCGAGCGCGGTGCAGCATGCCAACGGCGTGATCGACATTTTGGTGGATGACGAGGCGGCGGCCGTGGCAGCGGCGCGGCACTATCTGTCGTTCTTCCAGGGCCGCTTGCGCTTTGACGTACACGCCGACGCAGCGCCCGACCCGCTGGCGCTGCGTGCGCTGGTGCCGGAGAACCGGTTGCGCGTGTAC
>JBEGOC010000107.1:0-3378 GCA_041182225.1 Pseudomonadota bacterium
TGGGCAGGGCGGCCTTCAGGTCCATCAGCATCACGTGGTAACCGCCGGGCTTGAGTTCCACCGTCTTGCCTGCGGGCAGGTCCAGGCCACCGGCGACCGCCTTCATCTTCATGATGTCGCCCTCCATCTTCATCTCATGGACTTCAGTCACACCGGCCACCGGCGACGAGGCCGCCACCAGTTTGGCGCCATCTTTGGCGGTGAGTTTCATGAAGGCGCCGGTGGCCTTCTGGCCTGGCACGCTGGTGCGCACCCAAGCGTCTTTCACGTCGACGGACTGTGCGTGGGCCATGCCGGCCAGCAAGGCGGCGGAAATGATCAAGGTTTTTACAGACATAGGATCTCCAAACGGTTAGTGAAAAAAATCAAGGTTGATGCCGGGTGCTGCCGGGTGCGTGGGCATCGGCCGGCTTGGCGCCGGGGGCGGCGCCATGGTTGGCATCCACCTTCACAATGCCGTCAAACAGCGCGAATTTCGCTCTCACCTGCGGACTCAGCTTGGCCTCGGCGGTGGCCAAGCCTTGCGATAGCGCGGCGGCTGCTTTCGCCGTCATGCCGGTCTGCACCAAGGCCTGTGCCTGCTTGAGGCCATCGCCGCCGCAAACCGTGATGGTCCAGCGGCCTTTGTCTCGCAACAGAACAGCCCGACCGCCCCGCTCACCTTGGACCCAGCCAGCCACGGCGTGTTCACCCCAAACGACCACCGGGTTCACCTTGAGCGGGTCGTGGGGTTTGTCAAACATCGTCATCATGGCCTGCCGAACCAAGGCTTCATCCCGGTCACCCGCCTGGGCCGGGCCTGGCAGCGACCCGCCCCAAGCAGCCAAAACCAAGAGCGTGATGCCAAACGCGCCGCGAACCCGGTCGCGAAAACTGAACTCCATCCTCATAGATCTCCTCCTGAAAAAATCAATGAAATAGGCCGCCAGCCCTTATGTAGCGGGCTGGTAACGCTATCAATTCAATAGCTCAGGAGATCGCGGGGGGTGCGCGCGCTGGCGGCGGCACAGCGCCCAGACTGGCACGGCGCGGGGCCAGGCCAGCGGGCAGAACCAGGGGGTCGGCCGGTGTGGGCGCGACACCGGCGCGCGCCATCGGCGGCGGCACCATCAGCACAAGGCACAGCGGGCAGTCCAGCGTGTGACGGGTAGCCGCGTCACCGCCATCGTCAGAACTGGGCAGTAGCTGCATCACCCCGGTACCCGAGCACACCAGCGCCAGCGTGTCAGGCTTGGCCAATGGCGAGGCGATGGCCACCCCGGTCACCAGCATCCAGCAGACCAGCACAAGGCGGGCCAGCAGGGTGGCGTTACGCAGTGATTGCAGGGTGAACATAGGTGGAGATTATGGCACCCGACCTCCGCCAAACCACCGGGCCTGAGCGCCGAGAGGGCGCGTCTTGATGCGCGTCAAAGACATCCAACGCTGGGCCGGGCACCATGCAGACTCAACCCACCAGGTACCTGCCATGCGCCAAGAACTCGCCGCCCCGTTCAAGACCCTGCTGCTGGCGCAACGCGCCAGCCTGTTGGAGCAATTGGCCAGCCTGCGCGGCGGCGCGGTCGGCCGAGCCGAGGCGTCATCGGAGCATTTTGGCCAGCCTGACGATTCCAGCGCTCAGCTCAGTACCGAGCGCGAGTTGGAGTTTGCCCTCGATGCGCGAGAGAGCGACGAGCTCAACCAGGTGCAGGCCGCACTGGACCGCGTGGCCGCCGGCACCTACGGCGTCTGCATCGATTGCGGCATTGACATTCCGCTGGCCCGGCTGCACGCGGCGCCCGCTGCGGGGCGCTGCATGGCCTGCCAGGCCATGACCGAATAGCTCCCCCCTCTGGCCTGGCGGCGTCAGCCAGCCCGGGCACCGCGTTCGTACCAGCCCTTGGAATGGTTCACCACGTAGACCACCAGCAACATCACCGGCACCTCGATCAGCACCCCCACCACCGTGGCCAAGGCGGCACCGGAATTGAAACCAAACAGGCTGATGGCCGCCGCCACCGCCAGCTCAAAGAAGTTGGAGGCACCGATCAGCGCCGACGGACAGGCCACGCTGTGCTTTTCGCCCACGGCCCGGTTGAGCCAGTAGGCCAGCGCCGAATTGAACAGCACCTGCACCAGGATGGGCACCGCCAGCAGCGCAATCACCAGCGGCTGGCGCAAAATGGCCTCGCCCTGAAAGGCAAACAACAGCACCAGCGTGGCCAGCAGTGCCGCGATGGACCAGGGGCCGATCCGGGCCATGGCCACCTCCAGGGCCGCGGGGCCACGTGCCAGCAGCGCACGCCGCCACAGCTGGGCCAGCGCCACCGGAATCACGATGTACAGCCCCACCGAGATCAACAGGGTGTCCCACGGCACGGTGATGGCGGAAATGCCCAGCAAAAAGGCCACCAGCGGCGCAAACGCCAGCACCATGATGCTGTCATTGAGCGCCACCTGCGACAGCGTGAACAGCGGGTCACCGCCGGTGAGGCGGCTCCAGACAAACACCATCGCGGTGCAGGGCGCGGCAGCCAGCAGGATCAGGCCGGCGATGTAGCTGTCGAGCTGGTCGGCCGGCAGCCAGGGCGCAAACAGCTGGCGGATGAACAGCCAGCCCAGCAAGGCCATGCTAAACGGTTTGACCAGCCAGTTCACCACCAGTGTCACGCCGATGCCACGCACATGCTGGCGCACCTGCTGCAGCGCGCCGAAATCCACCTTGACCAGCATCGGGATGATCATCACCCAGATCAGCAGGCCCACCGGCAGGTTGACCTTGGCCAGCTCCATGCGGCCCACTGCCTGGAACAGGTCTGGCAGCACTTGCCCCAGGCCGATGCCCAGCACGATGCACAAAAACACCCATACGGTCAGATAGCGCTCAAAGACGTTCATCGGCGCAGGTGCCGCCGCGGGGCTGGGTGTTGGGCTTAAGGTCGGTGTGGTCATGGTTCAGGCACTCTGGGCCAGGTCGCGGGCGCTGCTCTGCAGCATCGTTTTGGCCAGTTTGTCGGCGGGCAGGCTAATCAGCAACTCCAGACGGCGCTTGAGCGCCAGCAGCGTCTGCCGAAACGCCTGCAGCTTCTCGGCCTCGCTGCCCTCGCCGGCGGATGGGTCCGGGTAGCCCCAATGGGCGGTGGCCGGCTGACCCGGCCAGTAGGGGCATACCTCACCGGCGGCGTTGTCGCACACGGTGATCACCAGGTCCATGTGCGGCGCTGTGGCGGTGGCGAATTCGTCCCAGCTTTTGCTGCGTAAACCGCTCGTGGCAATGCCGGCATCGCGCAGCACCTGCAGCCCCAAGGGGTTGGGCTGCTGGTTTTCGCGTGGGCTGCTGCCGGCTGAATAGGCGGTGAAGCGCCCCTGCCCCAGGTGGTTGAGCAGTGCTTCGGCCAG
>JBEGOC010000108.1:0-10298 GCA_041182225.1 Pseudomonadota bacterium
CAGCTACCACCGGCCACTGCTCGCCGTGGCCGGAGCCGAGTAGCGTGCCTGGCTCATGCAGCGCGGGCAGACTTGGGTTGAAGACCCGACCAACGCCGAAACGCGCTACACCCGCAACCGCATCCGTGCGGAGTTGCTGCCGGCGCTGCAGGCCGTGTTCCCGCAATTCCGCAGCACCTTGGCCCGCAGCGCCCGCCATGCCGCAGAGGCCCAGGGCCTGCTGCAGGAATTGGCCGAGCAGGACCTGGCCCAAACCGGGGTGCCGCCGCAGCTGGCAGCGCTGCAGGCGCTGAGCCGCGCCCGCCAGGCCAATGCGCTGCGCCATTGGCTGCGCAGCCGCTTTGATGCCGCCCCCAGCGCCGCCCAACTGGCCGAATTGCTGCACCAGGTGGCGGCCTGTACCACCCGCGGCCACCACATTCGCCTCAAGGTGGCTGACGGGTTGGTCGAGCGCCGGGGCTCAGTGCTGCATTGGTACAATCCCTAAGTTTTTTTGCCCCTTAGCCCTTCAAAAATCCCCCACCCCGATGGCCTTGATCGTTCACAAATACGGCGGCACCTCGATGGGCTCCACCGAGCGCATCCGCCAGGTTGCCAAGCGCGTCGCCAAATGGGCCCGCGCCGGCCACCAGCTCGTCGTCGTTCCGTCCGCCATGAGTGGCGAAACCAACCGCCTGCTCGGCCTGGCCAAGGAACTCGCGCCAGCCAGCCCTGACGACAGCTATCGGCGTGAGCTCGACATGCTGGCCGCCACCGGCGAACAGGCCTCCAGCGCGCTGCTGGCCATCGCGCTGCAGGCCGAGGGGCTGGCGTCGGTCAGCTACGCCGGCTGGCAGGTGCCCATCCGTACCGACAGCGCCTTCACCAAGGCCCGCATCGAGGCGATTGACGATACCCGTGTGCGGGCCGACCTGGCCGCCGGCCGGGTGGTGATCGTTACCGGCTTCCAGGGGGTGGACGCCCAGGGCAACATCACCACCCTGGGCCGCGGCGGCTCCGACACCTCGGCCGTGGCCGTCGCCGCCGCCATGAAGGCCGCCGAGTGCCTGATCTACACCGATGTCGACGGCGTCTACACCACCGACCCACGGGTCGTGCCCGAGGCGCGGCGCCTGCACACTGTCAGCTTTGAAGAAATGCTGGAGATGGCCTCGATGGGCTCCAAGGTGCTGCAGATCCGCTCGGTCGAATTCGCCGGCAAGTACCGAGTGCCCTTGCGCGTGCTCAGCAGCTTCACGCCCTGGGACATCGACATTGTTGAAGAGGCCAAGTCTGGCACCCTGATCACTTTTGAGGAAGACGAACACATGGAACAAGCCATTGTTTCCGGCATTGCATTCAACCGCGACGAAGCCAAGATCTCGGTGCTGGGTGTGCCCGACAAGCCCGGCATCGCCTACCAGATCCTGGGTGCCGTGGCCGACGCCAACATCGAGGTGGATGTGATCATCCAGAACCTCAGCAAAGAAGGCAAAACCGACTTCAGCTTCACCGTCAACCGCGGCGACTACGCCCGCACCATCGATCTGCTCAAAAGCCGCGTGCTCCCCAGCCTGGGCGCGCAAGAGGTGGTGGGTGACGCCAAGATCTGCAAGGTCAGCATCGTTGGCATCGGCATGCGCAGCCATGTCGGCGTCGCCAGCAAGATGTTCCGGTCCCTGAGCGAGGAGGGCATCAACATCCAGATGATCTCCACCTCAGAAATCAAGACCTCGGTGGTTATCGACGAGAAGTACATGGAGCTCGCGGTGCGGGCCCTTCACAAGGCTTTTGACCTGGACCAGCCCCCGGCCTGAAAAACGGCTTGTAGTCGTGAGATAATTTCGACGTGCCAGGAATCGTGACCGAGTGGCCGAAGGTGCTCCCCTGCTAAGGGAGTATGGGGTGTAGAGCCTCATCGAGGGTTCGAATCCCTCCGATTCCGCCAAAATATGTCTTCCAACCCACCGAGCCGGGTTGAAGGGCGTTCAGAGCCCCGCACCACGCGGGGCTTCATGTTTGGGGGCGTTGACCGAACCCAGTTCCACCACACGGTCCTCTGACATATCGATGGTCACGCCCATGCCCATGATTTGGCTGGCAGACAAACCAAACATGCGCTTGAAGGCACTGCTCAGGTGCGCAGAGCTCGAGAACCCGGCTTCAACCGCTGCGGTGGTCAGACTGCCGCGCTGAGCGACTGCACGCATGACGATCGCCATGCGTCGCCACATCCGATACCGGCGAAACGGCAGGCCCACCTCGGCTTGAAAGCGGGCCCTGAACCGGGATGGCGACAGGCAGGCCAGTTTGGCAGCCTCGGCCAGTCGCCCGAACGCCTCAGGCCGTTTATCGATCTCGAGAACCACCCTTTCGATTCGCGCATCGCTGGGTCGATGAAGCTGAAGGCCGAACCCGGCAAACGCTGCATCGATACCGAATCCCGACCCCAAGGTCAGCAGTTGTGCGCGACCTCGATCCAACTGAGCTTGGCTCAGCGAGTGCCGGCGGTCGGTGATCGGATCCAGATACAGGAAAGCCATGGGCCCCGTGCTCTGGAGGTGATGAAGTGTTTCAGATGGAATCAGCGCGGTCAGGCATGACTGCCATTCGGACCAGCCGCACTGTGGCTTGTAAGTCCTCAACTGAAAAGGCTGCTCTAGCGCCACCGCGATCGTGACCGCGACATTGCTGTGCGGGGCGAGTCGCAGACCTGGCCCAACGTACATGACCCGAGACGGCGCGATACAGATTCGAGGTAAGTCAGGCGATTTTTGAAAGCGCTCGGTGGGGGAAATCGCCAAGATGCCGGCGTCTCCACTGCTTTTCTTTTTTGTCATGCCTAAGTTCCTTGAATACGTTTCCACCGTTGCCCTGATCGTTGCCGCGCTCATCCACTTGTTGCCGGTCTACGGTGCTTCGGGCCCAGCCGCGCTGAGCCAACTTTACGGCATCAAGGTGGTCGATCCGAACCTCGCCATTTTGTTGCAGCATAGAGCTCTGCTGTTCGGCATTTTGGGTCTATTGATGCTGCTGGCCATTGCCCTTCCATCGATCCGCATGGTCGTATTGGTGGCCGGCTTGCTCAGCGCAGCCAGCTTCATCGTTGTGGCGATGTGGGTAGGTGGATACAACCCGGCCATCGCGCGGGTCATCGTTGCCGACCTGGTGGTTTCTGTGCTGCTGACGGTAGGTTTGTTGACCGACTTGTCTGTGGGACCTCGCTCAAAATAGCCGTATCGCAATGCTCGGCCTTGTGAACGCGTTCCTGGCCTGCTGCCGGATGATCTAATGTGGGAAACATCACCAACAGCCTGGCTACGTCCCGCATGACTGACTCCAAAATCAAGGAAAAATCGTTTCTGGCCCGGGTGCGGCAAGCCCTGCCTGGCTTGCATCCGGCCGAGCGCCGCCTCGGTGATTTCGTTTGCGATTTCCCTGGTGAGCTGGCCAGCTACTCCGGCTCGGAGCTGGCGCAGCTGGCGCATGTGTCAAAGGCCACGGTCTCGCGCTTCGTGCAGCGGCTGGGCTACGACAGTTATGAGGCGGCGCGGCGACATGCGCGGGCGGAGAAACTGACCGGCTCAAGGCTGTTCCTGAGCACTGCGGCCAACAGCGGGGCCATCCAGACTGTGGCGTCTCACGTGGCCCAGGGGATCGCCAACCTGGAGGCCACTTTTTTGTCGATTTCGGACGCTCAGATTGACGCGGTGGTCAACGCCATGCTCAAGGCGCGCAAGGTGTGGGTGATCGGCTTTCGCAGCAGCCACCCCTTCGCCAGCTACCTGCAATGGCAGTTGACGCAGGTGATCGAAAACATCGTGGCCATCCCGGGGGCCGGGCAGACCCTGGGCGAGCACCTGGTCAGCATTGCCAAACGGGACGTGGTCATTGTGCTGGGCCTGCGCCGCCGCGTTGCCCGCATGGACCTCATGCTGGAGCAGATTTGCCGCCAGGGCGCCAAACTGCTCTACATCACCGACGAAGGTGTGCCGTTTCAGGAGGGGGCGACCTGGCATTTCCGTTGCCATTCGCAGGCTCCCGGCCCCTTGTTCAACCACACGGCGGTGGCGGCGGTCTGTCACCTGCTAACCACACGGGCGATTGAAAAAGCCGGCACCAGCGGCCGGGCCCGGCTGCGCGCGATCGAGACTTTGAACGACGAGCTCGAAGAGCTCTGAGTCCCACGCCCGGCGTTGGGGCTGCATGCCCCGCTTTGGCGCATCTGCACCTGTTGGGCGCACGGCATGCCACTAAACGGGGCGCTCGTCAGCGCCGCAGCACGGCCGACAGCCTCGGGCCTACCGGCTGCCCCTGGGTGAAACTTAAGTTTCATGTAACATGGCAAGAAACTTGCGTTACCTGTCGTGTTGGCTTGCAGGATGGTCTTGCAGGCTGAATGTCCCCACCCAAGGAGTGAACATGCGCCACCCACTGATTGCCCTGATCGCCACTGTCTTCCTCAGTGCTGCTGCCCACAGCCAACCCATCACCTTCAAAGTTTTGGGTCAGCCGGTTGGTTCGGGTCTGATCCAGAAGAACAAGGAGCAGCCCTTTTTTGAAAACCTGGCCCAGTCCAGCGGTCTCAATGTCAGCGTCCAGTATTCGCCGGTGGATGTGGCCGGCATCCCTGACACCGATGGTCTGCGAGTGCTCAAGTCCGGGCTGTTCAACCTGGTGTCCCTGCGGCTGCCCCAAGTCAGCCGGGATGAGCCCACGGTGCTGGGGTTTGATCTGGTGGGGCTCAACCCGAGCTATGAAGCTGGCAAAAAGAACACCGATGCATTTTTCAGCACGGTCGACAAGCGCCTGCAATCCCAGTTCAACGCCAAGTTGCTCGGTGTTTGGCCGGCAGGGCCGCAGGTGATCTTCT
This sequence comes from Pseudomonadota bacterium, assembly GCA_041182225.1. Taxonomy (GTDB): domain Bacteria; phylum Pseudomonadota; class Gammaproteobacteria; order Burkholderiales; family Burkholderiaceae_C; genus Rhodoferax. The sequence continues at coordinate 4,853 of JBEGOC010000108.1, forward strand.
GCAAGCCGCAAATCAAGGGTCTGGCTGACCTCAAGGGTCGCAAGATCCGGGTCGGTGATCAAAGCAGTGCCAATTTCGTGGCCGGCCTGGGTGCCAGCGGTGTGCCCATGCCCTTCGGCGAGGTGCAGCAGGCACTGGCGCGTGGCGTGGTGGACTGTGCCATCACCGGACCGGCATCGGCCAACTCCGGTGGCTGGCCGGAGGCCGCCACCAGCGTCATGCCTCTGGCCTTGCAATTGGCCATCAATGGTTATGCCATCAACCTCAACACCTGGCGTCAACTGTCAGCTGCCGACCAGACCAAACTGCAGCAGGCGGTGGATAAACTTGTCAAGGACATCTGGGCCTACTCGCAGGAACTCGCTGATGACGCCAACCGTTGCAACATCGGCGCGAGCCCCTGCACCTCGGGCAAGAGCTACAAGCTGACCCCCGTGCCAGTCACTGCGGCTGATCTTGCCACCGTCAAGGGTGCGCTCAAGGAGCGTTCGCTCCCGGCCTGGACCCGCCAGTGCAACGCGGTCAACCCGACCTGCGAAGCCGACTGGAACGCCACCACGGGCGCCGGCCTGTGAGTGAGCCAACCGGACTGGCGCTTCAGTACAAGCGCTGGGCCTCCAACGTCTTCGGCGTGACCATGCTGGCCTTGGCGGTGTTGGTCACCATCGAGACCCTGTTGCGTAAGCTCCTGTCCGTGTCGCTCGGTGGTGTGGACGAATTGGCGGGGTACTCAATTGCAGTGGGAGCGCCCCTGTGTTTTGGTGTTGCCCTGCTGGAGCGCGCCCACATTCGCATCAACATCGTGTACATCTACCTGAACCCCAGGGTCAAGGCATGGCTGGACTACCTGTCGGTGTTGTCGATTGGCGCGTTGGCGCTGTTCCTGTTTGGCTTTTCGGTCAAGACCGTGCTTGAGACCCAGGCCTACCAGTCGATTGCCCAAACCCCCTGGGCGACGCCCTTGATCTACCCGCAGGCCGTCTGGCTCGTGGCCATGGCGATTTTCCTCGTGCCTGCGCTGTGGGTGCAGGGCCGGGCCCTGGCCCTGCTGGTCAGTGGAAAACTGACCGCCTTGAGCGTCGAATTCGGGCCCGACACCCCGGAAGACGAGCTGAAGGCCGAACTCGATGACCTGCGCCGCCGGTAACCCAGGAGCCATCCTATGAGCATCGTCTACCTGGCTTGTGGATTTGCCGTCATGCTGGGTCTCATGTTCCTCAGCCTGCCCGTCGCGTTTTCGATTCTTTTTGTCGGCACGGTGGGCGGGCTTCTGGCTCACGGGATGCCTCTGATTGACATGATGGGCGGGGTGGTCTGGAGCGTGCTGAACAATTCGGTGATGACCGCGGTTCCCCTGTTCATGTTGCTGGGTGAGTTGTTGCTGCGGGGCGGCATTGCCGACCGGATGTTTGATGCTCTGTCGGTTTGGTTGGGTCGGTTGCCGGGTGGCCTTTTGCACACCAACATCGGCACCTGCGCCCTGTTTGCGGCCACCTCCGGCTCTTCCGTGGCAACCGCCGCCACGGTGGGGACCGTGGCCCTGCCGGCGCTCAGTGCCCGTCAGTACCCTGTCGCCGCATCGCTGGGATCGCTTGCCGCCGGAGGCACCTTGGGCATCCTGATTCCGCCCAGTGTGAATTTGCTGGTATACGGCTCGCTGGCCAATGTCTCGGTGGGCCAGCTCTTCATTGCCGGCATCATTCCCGGCTTGTTGCTCACCGGCCTGTTTTTCTTGTACGTGGCGCTGGCACATGCCGATGCCGGCGCGAACGACCCATCCGAACCCTTGCCGTTGGCTGAAAAAGTGGCGCTGCTGCGTCATCTGGTGCCGCCTGGCGTGATCTTTCTGGTCGTGATGGGCAGCATTTACGGCGGCTTGGCCACACCCACGGAGTCTGCGGCGCTGGGGCTGATGGCGGCCTTGTTTTTTCTGTGGCGGTCGGGCCGGCTGCGCTGGGCGCTGTTGGAGCACTGCTTCACCCAGGCCGCACGCACCAGCGGCATGGTTATCCTGATCATTGTCTGTGCCCTGTTGCTCAACGTCACGCTGTCCATGCTCGGCACCACGCAGGCCGTCACGCAATGGGTCGGCACGCTGGGGCTGGACCGCTACTCCCTGCTGCTGATGCTGGTGATTTTTTACGTCATCCTCGGCATGTTCATGGATGCCATGTCCATGCTGGTGCTCACGGTGCCGGTCGCGGTGCCCATGGTGATGGCAGTGGGTGTTGACCCGGTGTGGTTTGGCATTTTCATTGTGGTGATGTGCGAGATTGCCCTGATCACGCCGCCTGTCGGCATGAACCTGTTTGTCGTGCAGGGCTTGCGCAAGGACGGCGGCAGTTTCCGGGACGTGATCATGGGCAGCCTGCCCTACGTGTTCATCATGCTGGGCTTCACCGCGCTGTTGATCATTTGGCCCCAGATCGTGACGTGGCTCCCAGCGACCGCCAGCGCACCATGAACCTGCCTGCCAGCGCGCAGCCGGTGCGGCCGCGCCGTGTCTTGGTGATCAATCCCAATGCCAACCCCCTGGTGACAGCGCGGGTGCGCGAGGTCTGTCAGCACTATGAAAGCGCGCAATTGTGTTTTGAGGTCATCAATCCTGAGTCCGGGCCGTTTTCGATCGTCAGCGACCAGGACAAGCAACTGGCCGAAGTCAACGCGCTCGAGCTTATTCGCCAGCGCTTGCCTCAATGCCACGATGCCTATGTGCTGGCCTGCTTTGATGATTTGGCTCTGCAGGCAGCGCGGCAAATGGTGTTGGCGCCAGTGATCGGTTGTTGTGAAGCGGGCATTGCCGCAGCACGGGCGGTCTCGCCGGCCCTGGCGATCGTGACCACATTGGCCCCGGCCTTGCCTGGCATTCGCGCCATGATGCGCCGCTACGGCGCCGGCGAACTGGCCACGGTGCGCGCCGCCGGGGTGGGTGTGGATGAGGCTGCGCGGTCCGCGCCCGACGCGCATGCCCGATTGATGCGGGCTGTCGAGGCGGCGGTGCAAGAGGATGGGGCCCAGGTCGTGCTCTTGGCTTCGGGGGGGCTGACCGGGCAGGCCGGGCGCATCGGCCGGGAAGCGGGCGTTCCGGTGATCGACGCGGTCGAAGCGGCGCTGCGACTGGCAGGCGGGGTGTCCGGACTCAGTTCTTTTTCATGAAGGACCGCCACGCGCGGTCGCGCAAGGCCTGATGCCAGCGATTGGGTCAACGCCCAGCGGCCTGCCTCAAGCCTTCGTCTGAAGCTGCAGCCCGACGATGCCCACGATGACCAGCCCGATGCAGCTGATGCGCGCCAGGTTCGTCGGCTCATCGAAGAACACCATGCCGATAACGGCGGTGCCTGCCGCGCCAATGCCGGCCCAAACCGCATAAGCGGTGCCAATTGGCAGGACGCTCAGCGTGAGGCTCATCAGCCAGATGCTGAGCAGGGCCGCCAGCACGGCGATGACGGAGGGTGCCAACCGGCTGAAGCCCTGGGACAGCATCAAGCTCACGGAAAAGCCGATTTCCAGCAGACCTGACAGCAGGATCAGCAGCCAAGCCGATGTTGGGTTAGTGATGGTGAGCATGGACAGAGGCTTGGGGTCATTGGCGCCACAGGCCTGCAGGGTGGATGGTGCGCCCGGCAGTGTAAGCGCTCCGAGGCCTGTCGGCATGGCACGGCCAGGCCAGGCGGGTGGTGCGTCAGGTCGGGGCTGAGTGACCAAGGCTGGCAGACCAAGGCTGGCATGAATCATGCGCTTACACTTGCTCTGGCAGCTCACTGAACCACCATGCAATTCCCACGCGCCAGCGGCGTGCTGCTGCACCTCACCTCATTGCCCGGCCCGCATGGCAGCGGCGATCTCGGCCCGTCGGCCTACCATTTTGTCGACTGGCTGGTGGCCGGCGGGCAGAGCCTGTGGCAAATGCTGCCTTTGGGCGGTATCGGCCTGGGCAATTCCCCCTACATGAGCAGCTCGGCCTTCGCCGGCAACCCGCTGTTGATTGACGTGGCCGACCTGCAGCAGCAGGGCTGGCTGGATAGCGCAGGGCTGCCAGCAGATGCCCGCCTCAACGATCGGTCGATTGATTTCGAGGCTGTGATTCCCTTTCGCATGCACGCGCTGGGCCGGGCGGCTGCCGGCTTCGAGGCCCGGGCCAGCGCGCCCGATCGCCAGAATTTCGCGGCGTTTTGCCAAGCGCAGTCCGCCTGGCTGGATGACTATGCGCTGTTCATGGCCCTGCAAGCGCAGTACCCCCACCTGTCTTGGAACCAGTGGCCCCAGCCCCTGGCCCGGCGCGAACCGGCCGCCTTGGTCCAGGCCCGGCAGGCGCACGCTGGCGCTCTTCTGTTCTGGCAGTTTTGCCAGTGGGTGTTTTTTCGGCAATGGCGGGCGTTCAAGGCCTATGCCAACGAGCGTGGCGTTCGCATCATTGGCGATATCCCGATCTTCATCGCCCACCAGAGTGCCGAGGTCTGGGCCCGCCCGGACCTGTTCGAACTGGATGCTGCCGGCCAGCCCACAGTGGTCGCCGGGGTGCCGCCGGACGGTTTCAGCGCCACCGGTCAACGCTGGGGCAACCCGCTGTACCGTTGGTCGGCCCACGACGCCGACAATTACCGCTGGTGGATCTCGCGCATCCGGAACACCTGTGCGCTGGTGGATCTGGTTCGGCTGGACCACTTTCGCGGTTTTGAGAGCTGCTGGGAGATCCCCGCCAGCGAGCCCACGGCCATCCACGGGCGCTGGGTCGATGCGCCTGGCGACGCCCTGCTGCAGGCGGCGAGCCGGGCCCTGGGGGCCTTGCCCATCATTGCCGAAGACCTGGGTGTGATCACGCCTGCGGTGGATGCGCTGCGCCAGCGCCACGGCCTGCCCGGCATGCGGGTGCTGCAATTTGCCTTTGGCCCGGAGCAGGACGCCAGCTCGCGCTACCTGCCGCACTGCTACACGGCGGACAGCGTGGTCTACACCGGCACCCATGACAACGACACCACGGAGGGCTGGTGGCAGACCCTGCCTGACGCCACCCGTCAGCATGTGCAGGACTACCTGGCTTGCGGGGGTCGCGACATTGCCTGGGCATTGATTCGTGCGGCCTGCGCCAGCGTGGCCGATATGGCGATTTACCCGATGCAGGATGTGCTGGGCCTGTCCGGCGAACACCGCATGAACCACCCTGGCGTGGGCGAGGGCAATTGGACCTGGCGCTTTCAGTGGGCCCAGGTCGGCCCGGCGCCGGCGCAGCGCCTGCGCCGGCTGGCGCAACTGTACGGCCGCCTGCCCAGGCCGAGCGGGGACCACTGATGCTGCACGCTGACGATCTCGCCGCGCTGATGGGCGCCCGCCACCCCGACCCCTGTGCCGTGCTGGGCATGCATCAGCGCGACGGCGCGCTATGGGTTCATGCGCTGTTGCCGGGTGCGGTCAGTGTGGACCTGCTGGACCGGGCCAGTGGCCGCTG
>JBEGOC010000109.1:0-6197 GCA_041182225.1 Pseudomonadota bacterium
CCACCCACCCCCGCCCTGCTGGCCGACCTGCCCGTGTCACTGGGCGAGGCCTTGCGCGCCGCCGCCGCCGAAGTGCCCGACCAGCCTTTCATCCGCATGGCCGGCGGCGAATGGACCTTTGGCTGGCTCCATGCTGAGTCCGACCGGGTGGCGGCCGGGCTGCACGCACTCGGCGTGCGCCAGGGGGAGAACGTGAGCCTGCTGCTGCCCAACTGCATCCGCTTTGCGGTACTGTGGTTTGCGTTGGCCAAGCTGGGCGCCGTGACCGCGCCAGTCAACACCGCGTTCCGGGGCGCAGCGCTGCGCGACGCCATTGACCTGGTGCAGAGCCGGCTGGTGATCACCGACACCACGCTTTACAGCGCGCTGGCCGAGGCGCTGCCGGGGCTGCCGCGCATCAGCCAGGTGGTGCTGGCGGACGGCGCTGAGGCCAGCGCCAACCCGACAGCCAGCCCGCTGCCGCCAGCCGGTGCGGTGGCCTGTCTGCCCTACCAGGCCTTGCGTCAGATCGCACCCGACGCCACCACCCTGCCGCGCCCAGCGGTGGGTTTTGCCGACCTGTGCCTGCTTTTGTACACCTCGGGCACCACCGGCCGCTCCAAGGCGGCGATGATCCCGCACCGTTTTGTGCTGGGCCACGCCCGGCTGGTGATCGAAGGGCTGGGCCTGCGCCCGAACGACGTGCTGTACTGCCCCTACCCGATGTACCACCTGGACGCGGCGGTGATGACCGTCGCCCCGGCGCTCCTGCTGCGCGGCGTGGCGGCCATCGGCGAGCGCTTCAGCGTCTCGCGCTACTGGGACGAGATGCGGGCCTTCAAAGCCACCGTGTTCGATTTCATGGGCGCCACGCTGACCATGCTGTGGAAGCAAGCGCCCTCGCCGCGCGACCGCGAGCACATGGCGCGGCTGGGCTGGGGCGTGCCGCTGCCGGCCTGGGCGCCGGAGTTCGAGGCGCGCTTTGGCTGTCGGCTGGTGGAGCTGTACGGCTCTACCGAAGCCGGGGTAATGATCTACACCCCGCTCGACCAAGCCCGCCGCCCGGGCAGCTGCGGCCGGCCGATCGGCCCGTTTGAGGTGGCGCTGCAGGACGAGGACGGCTTCACGCTGGAGCCGGGCGCCACTGGCGAGCTGGTGATTCGGGCGCTGGAGCCAGGCCTACTGATGGCCGGCTACTACGGCATGCCCGAGGCCAGCCTGCAGGCTTTTCGCAACCTGTGGTTTCATACCGGCGACCTGCTGCGCCAGGACGCCGACGGCTACCTGTACTTTGTGGGCCGGCGCAAGGACATGGTGCGCCGGCGCGGCGAGAACATCTCGGCCGCCGAGGTGGAGCAGGTGATCGAGAGCCACCCCGCCGTGCTGGCCTGCGCCGTGTACGGCGTACCCAGCGAGCTGACCGAAGAAGAGGTGATGGCCTGCGTGGTGCTGCGCCCCGGTGAGCGACCCGACGCGCCGGCGCTGGCCGCCTGGTGCGCCACGCGCATGGCCCGCTTCATGGTGCCGCGCTACCTGCGTTTTGCCGAGAGCCTGCCCAAGACCCCCACCGACAAGGTGGAAAAGTTCCGCCTGCAACAGGCCGGCATCACCGCCGACACCTGGGACCGGGATCATCCAACCCACTGAGTGCCCCTTTATGACATTTGCCCAACTGCATACCGAAGGCCGCGTCAGCGTGGTCACCCTGAACCGGCCCGAGCGCCTGAACGCCATCAGCGGCGACCTGCTGGTGGACCTGCACGCCGCACTGGTGCAGGCGCAAGCCGACCCGGCCACCGGCGCCATCGTGCTCACCGGCGCCGGACGCGCCTTTTGCGCCGGCGACGACCTGAAAGAGTTTGACCAACAGTCCGAAAGCCCGGCCGCGATTGCGTTGCACTGTGAGCGCATCCAGCAGATCACCCGCGACATCATGTTCGGGCCGAAACTGGTGGTGGGTGCGGTGCACGGCTACGCGGTGGGTGGCGGCTTTGAGTGGGTGCTCAACTGCGACCTCGTGGTGGCGGCCGACAACCTGGTGTGCTTTTTTCCGGAGATGGCACTCGGCCATTTTGTGACCGGTGGCGTGACCCACCTGCTGCCGCAAACCCTGGGCCACCAGCGCACCATGGCGCTGATCGTGCTGGGCGAGCGCCACGGCGCGCCAGCACTGAAAGAGCTGGGTCTGGTCAACCGCGTGGTGCCACTGGCCGACATGATGGCCGCCGCGCTGGCACTGGCCGCGCAAGTGGCCAGCCGCTCGGCCCACGCCACCAGCCGCCTCAAGCGCCTGCTGACCAGCCAACTGCAGACCCAGCTGGCCGGGGCGCTGGAACTGGAGCGCGACGCCGCCATGGCCTGCTTTGCCGACCCCGACACGGCGCAACGGATTGCCAACTTTGCCGCCGGGCGGCCCTGAAAGCCAGCCCCTTCATGGCCCAGGCGCTGGCCCGGCATGGGGTTGGAGGTGCGACGGTGGCGCCAGCGGCCTGAGGCGCGATCAGCCGGGTAACGTCAGGTACTGCTGCGCCAGCCGCTCAAACGCTGCCTGCTGCGGATCGATACCGGTTTCTTCGTGCAGCAGGTGCGCCACCGCCGGTGCCAGGCTGGCGGCCAGCCGGGCGTCCAGACACAGCAGCCGGGAACGTCGGGCCAGCACATCCTCCACCGTGCGGGCGTACTCGTGGCGCGCGGCAAAGCGCACCATGGCCTGGGTCAGCCCGCCACCGAGCGCCAGGTCGGCGCCGGGCAGTGCCATCACATCGGCCGCCTCGCTGCCATAGCTGTGCAGACCAGGCGCGTCGCAGATGCGCGGGGTACCGGCGGCGGGCACTTGGGCGCCAATCAGCGGATGGTGCTCGGACACGCCGCCGGCCACACGTCGCAGCAGGTCAGCCTCAAAGCATCTGTCCAGCACGTCCTCGGCCATGGCACGGTAGGTGGTCCATTTGCCACCGGTCACGGTCACCAGGCCACTCGCGCTGACCAGCACCGTGTGCTCGCGGCTGATGGCTTTGGTGTTGGCGGTGTCGTCTTCTTGCGGCTTGACCAGCGGCCGCAGCCCCACCCAGATGCTTTTGACGTCCGCCCGGGTGGGCGCGCGGGTCAGGTAACGGGCCGCCTCGCCCAGGATGACCGCCAACTCGGACTTGAACGGCAGGGGTTCCCGCGCCGGGTCATCGCGCGGGGTGTCAGTGGTGCCCAGGATGGTCTTGCCGAGCCAAGGCACAGCAAACAGCACCCGGCCGTCGGTCGTCTTGGGCACCATCAGCGCGTGGTCGGACGGTAAGAACGAGCGGTCGACCACGATGTGCACGCCCTGGCTCGGCGCGACGATGGGCGCAGTGCGGCGCTGAGCCGCGGCGCCATCCATCTCGCGCAGGCGGTCCACCCAGACACCGGCGGCATTGATGACACAGCGGGCCTGGACGCGGTAATCACGGCCGGTCTCGTTGTCGGTGCAACGCAAACCGACCAGCTTGCCCGCCTCGTGCAGCAGCGCATTGACCTCGCAATAGTTGACCAGCAGCGCGCCGTGCGCCGCCGCCGTGCGGGCCAACGCCAACGCCAGACGCGCATCGTCAAACTGGCCGTCCCAGTACTTGACGCCGCCCCGCAGGCCGAGCGGCTGCACGGTGGGCAAATGGCGCAGCGTGGCCTCGCGGTTGAGGAACTCGGTCGGCCCCAACCCGGCCTGGCCGGCCAGCGCATCGTAGAGCTTGAGACCCGCGCCATAAAACGGGGTTTCCCAGAACTTGTAGGACGGCATGACAAAGGGCAGCGGCTGCGCCAGGTGCGGCGCATTGCGCAAGAGCGTGGTGCGCTCGTGCAGGGCCTCGCGCACCAGGCCGATGTTGCCCTGGGCCAGGTAGCGCACGCCGCCGTGCACCAGCTTGGTGGCGCGTGACGACGTGCCCTTGGCAAAGTCATGCGATTCCAGCAGCACAACGGAAAAACCGCGCAGCGCGGCATCCAGTGCCACGCCCAAGCCGGTGGCGCCGCCACCGATGATGGCCACGTCAAAGGGCTGCGGCTCAGCCAGCCGCTGGATCAGCGCCGCACGGTTCATGAGCGCCACCGCCGCGCCAGGCCTGCATCCCTACCCAGGTTCATGGTCATTCAGTGTCCTTGGCTCAAGTAATATTTCGTGTGGTTCGTTTGAGCTGGGGGTATTTTCCCCTGTTTGCTTCGCTATGCTGTGCCTGGTGGTCAGTCACACACAGGCCACGGCACCCAAGCCACGACACGCCCAACTTTTGGAGCACCTTGATGACCTACCTGCTTGCCCTGGACCAGGGCACCTCCAGCTCGCGCAGCATTGTGTTCCGGCGGGACGGCAGCATTGTGGCCATGGCCCAGCGCGAGTTCCGGCAGATTTACCCGCAGTCCGGCTGGGTGGAGCATGACCCGCAGGAGATCTGGGCATCGCAGCTGGCTACGGCCAGGGAGGCGCTGCACAAAGCCAATTTGCCCGCCAGCGCCATCACTGCCATCGGCATCACCAACCAGCGTGAGACCACGGTGGTCTGGAACCGCCGGACGGGGGCGCCGGTCTACAACGCCATCGTCTGGCAGGACCGCCGGTCGGAGCCAGGTTGTGCCGCCCTGCGCGAGCGCGGCCTGTCCGAGTTGGTGCAGCAAACCACTGGCTTGCGCATCGACGCCTATTTTTCCGGCACCAAAATCCAATGGATCCTGGACCATGTGCCAGGCGCCCGGGCGCTGGCCGAGCAAGGTGAGCTGGCGTTTGGCACGGTGGACACCTGGCTCATCTGGCAGCTGACCAACAACGGGACCCATGTCACCGACGTTAGCAACGCCTCGCGCACCATGGTCTTCAACATTCACCACAACCGCTGGGATGACACTTTGATGGGGGAGCTGGGCATCCCCTTGACCATGATGCCGGCGGTCAAGCCCTCCAGCGCCCATTTCGGCGACGCCGACCCCACCTGGCTAGGCGCCCCGGTGCCGATCGGTGGCGTGGCCGGAGACCAGCAGAGCGCCCTGTTCGGGCAGGCCTGCCTGAAGGCTGGCCAGGCGAAGAACACCTACGGCACCGGCTGCTTCATGCTGATGCACACCGGCACCACCTTTGCCACCAGCCAGAACGGGCTGATCACCACCAGTGCGGCGCAGACCACCGCCGCACCGGCGTACGCGCTGGAGGGCAGCGTTTTCATCGGCGGGGCAGTGGTGCAATGGCTGCGCGACGGCCTGCATGCCATCCACAGCAGCAGCGAGGTGGAAGCCCTGGCGCACAGCGTGCCCGATGCCGGCGGCGTGATGCTGGTGCCCGCCTTCACCGGCCTGGGCGCACCCTACTGGAACCCCGACGCGCGCGGAGCCATCGTCGGCCTGAGCCGCGGCACCACCATGGCCCACATTGCACGGGCTGCGCTGGAAAGCATCGCCTTCCAGAGTGCCGCGCTACTGGAGGCCATGAGCCGTGACGCGGTGGCGCAGGGCGGGCTCCCGATGACCGAGTTGCGGGTGGACGGCGGCGCCTGCGTCAATGACCTGCTGATGCAGTTCCAGGCTGATTTGCTGGGCATCCCGGTGATCCGTCCGGCCGTGATTGAAACCACCGCCCTGGGCGCCGCCTACCTGGCCGGGCTGAGCAGCGGCGTCTACACCAACCTGGACGAGCTGGCCGCCCAGTGGCGGGTGGAGCGCACCTTCCACCCCACCTTGCCGCGCGAGCGGGCCCAGGCCCTGATGGCTGAATGGACCCATGCCGTGCGGCAATGCGTGGCGGCCTGATAGGCCTGTCCGCTGTGGCGGCGATTTGGTTTGAACACGGCTCGGCCGTCAGGTCCGCATGGGGCGGGGCTTGATGCGGGTGGCTGAATCGCTCAATGCGTGAGGCGCGCCATGAGGATCTGTGGCTGGATGATGCGTTCTTGCATCGCGGGGTCATCCAGCAGCAGTTTGTCGCCGGTGACCAACACCAGATCCTGGCGCAGGGCGAGGAGGTCCCACAGCAACTGGCCACCCGGATCCGGCGCCTTGGGACCTTGGCCAATGCCGCGCTCGGGGTTGAGCACGATGGCATGGCGGGCCAGGTCCGTCAGGACCGTATCCACCTCATTGGCGGACAGGCCGTGCAGCCGGCACAACTTGGGCCGCAATAACACGGCACGGTATTCAGATAACAGCGCCTCAGACACGACGAAGACAAACGCAGCCGATAGCATGCCGTCCAAAATTCGCGCCAC
>JBEGOC010000110.1:0-3255 GCA_041182225.1 Pseudomonadota bacterium
TCGCTCAGGCGGGTCTGCGCCATGGCGAGCATGCGAGTGATTTCCTGAGTGTTGCGCGGCTCGGCTTTGAGTTGGCTGATGCGCACCAGGTTATCCAATTCAGGTAGGCTCATGCGCGCCCCCGATCAAAGGCAGTGTGGGTTGCGACAACACCCGGTTGACAAACGAGTCTGGCTCGGCACGGCGGCGCTCAAACTCTTGGGGCGAATAGCAGCTTGGGTTGATTTTTCTGCCCAATTGCGCCTCGGCCGGCTCCAAAGCTGCCAAGACCTGGCTGAGCAGCAAATTTTTACCCACCAGCATCACATCAATGTCACTGCTGGCGGTGTCGGTTTGCCTGGCGACCGAACCATAGACCCATGCCAACTGCAAATCAGGTTTCAAGTGCTGCAAGGCGTCGCGCAGCACTGGCACTGTGCCTAGCGTTTTGCGGGTCAAGGCAAGTAATTCAGCGTAGACAGGGGATTTCGGGTTGGCCTGAAAGCGGCGTAGGTTACCCACCGCTTGCGTATCAACCAAGCCCGCATCGGCCAGGCGGTTAAGCTCCCGTTGCAATGAGGCACTGCCCAGGCCAGTCAAGCGGCGGAGCTCGTTAAGGTGATAGGCGCGTTCGGGATGGCCAAATAGCCATACATAGAGGCGCGATTGGCTGTCGGAAAACAGTGCCGAACCGATGGTCATGCCAAATATTAGCACGAAAAAGCTAATAACTGGCTCAAACCTCTTGGTTGTATTGACTTTATCGATGGCCGCGATGCATCAAAATAAACTGTGCCAGCGGCGCCAACCATGCACCGTTCAAGGAGTATCGCCATGAACCCAACCCTTCGCCTCTGCCTCGCCCTGCTGTTGTACGTGGCTGCTGGCATTGCCCAGGCCCAGGAGGCCCTGTCGTTGCAGCGGCAAGACCAAAAAACCATAGCGGTGATGGCCTACGCGCCCAAGGCAGTTGCTTGCCGTGGGGTGGCCATCATCTCGCCCGGTGCCGGTGGCTCGGAGCGCGGCTACAGCTACCTGGGCGAGACCATGGCCGGGCTGGGGTACCAGGCGGTGGTGGTGGGCCACCCAGAAAGCGGCCGCCGCGCGTTGCGCGAGCAGATGCGGGGGCAGGGCCTGCGCGAAGGCCTGGCCGAGCTGATCACCGAGCCGGAGGCCTACCGGGGCCGGTTCATGGACATTGCCGCCGCCCGACAGTGGGCGCAAGGACGCTGCCAGGTTGGGCAGGCGGTGTTGCTGGGCCACTCCATGGGGGCGGCCACCACGATGATGGAAGCGGGCGCGCGCAACAAGCTGGGCCTGACCGGCAGCCATGCCTTTGACGTCTACATCGCCCTGTCGCCCCAGGGTGCCGGCTCGATTTTTCCGGCCAACGCATGGTCCGACCTGCAGCGGCCGGTGCTGTCCGTCACCGGCACGCGCGATGACGAACTGGGCGGCGCCTCGTGGCAGACGCGCACCGAGCCCTACCGCAACATGCCTCCAGGCTGCAAGTGGCTGGCCGTGATTGACGGCGCCACGCACATGAACTTGGCCGGCAACGGCATGGCGCGCAAAACCGAAGCCCTGACCAGCCAGGCGATTAGCGACTTTCTGGAGGCAGTACGCCGTGGCGAATGTCGCGCCCCCAGGCCTCATCCTGGCATGGCGATTGAGTCGAAGTGATCGTTGGTAAATACCTGATTTGCTACAAATATAGTAGCTAATGATCCACGTATACCAAGAGCTAGGGACTGATTACAGTTCAAACTGACCGGAGCCCTTAAACTAAGGTTCATGCATCCCGCAATTGCCCAACATAGCGCCGGCATTACAGCCATTTGCCGCAAGTATCACATTTGCCGCTTGGAAGTATTTGGCTCGGCCGCGCGAGCCGATGATTTTGACCCCGAGCTTAGCGATGTGGATTTCCTGGTGGAATTTGCCCCCGGGGTCAGTCCGGGGCTTGACAGTGTTTTTGGCGCCAAGGCCGCGTTGGAAACCTTGTTAGGCCGCGGTGTCGACTTGGTGGAGACTGGAGCGGTTCGCAACCCCTACGTTCTCGCCAACATCAATCGCCATCGTGAACCCATTTATGCAGCGTGACCCACGTGCTTTTTTGTGGGATGTACGCGAGGCAGCGCTGGCGATCCAGTCGTTTGTTTCGGGTATGGACGCGCAGGCCTACGAAGCCAATGCCATGGCGCAGGCCGCCGTCGAGCGCAAGTTTGAAATCATTGGCGAAGCTCTCAACCAGTTGGCAAAGCTGGAACCCAATATGGCGGCGCGAATTTCATACCTGTCTCAGATCGTTGCTTTTCGCAACCAGCTTATTCATGGCTACGCCAGTGTCAAAGTGATCACGGTTTGGAATATCGCGCAAAGCTCCCTGCCGCAGTTGCTTGATGCCGTGCAAGCATTGCTGGACGAACTCAACTAGCTTTCGCTCTTGGCTTTGCCGCTGTTCAGCCTAAGGCCTTAACGCCAAGCCGCCATGCAGATGCCGCACCGTGGTGTGGCCCTGGCCAAGCAGCCATTGGGCGACCTGCAGGCTGCGCTTGCCGCTGCGGCACACCAGCACCACCGGCGCAGTGCCGGCCCAGAGCGCGGCATGGCGCGGCAGTTGGCTGACCGGCGCGCTGACGGCGGTATGGCGGCCGTGGTGCAGGCCCCCGCTGACCTGCTGCTCCGCCACTTCCCGCAGGTCCACCAGTTGGGCCGCGGGGTGGGCGTGTAAAAAGGCGTCAAGCTCATGCCAGTGCAGGGTGGCGGTGGCCGTGGCGACCATGGCGGCTGGGTCGGCCGTCGCGGCCAGCTGGGGCACGGCTTCTGCGGCTGCGATCGGCATCACCGCCAAGGCCTGGCCGCAGCGAGCGATGGCCTCGCAGGCGGCAGTCACCTGCGCCTCGGTGCTCAGCAGGCCGATCGACAGCCGCACCGCCGACTCGCAGCGCCAAGCCGGCAGTCCCATGGCTTTCAGCACGTGGCTGGGCTGCGCCTTGCCGGCGCTGCAGGCGCTGCCGGCGCTCACGCGCAGGCCGGCGGCGTCAAACACGTCCAGCACCTGTTTGCTGGGCAGGCCTGGCACTGAAAAATTGAGCGTGGTGGGCAGGCTGTGCGCCAGCGGGGTGTTGAACAATACCGGGGGGAAGGCGCTGCGCAGGGCGCTTTCCAGCCGATTCCTTAGCCTGCAGAGCGCCGCGTGGCTGGGAAAGCTGCCGCCCTGCAGCAGGGCCTGCAGCACCGCGCCCAGGGCGGCGATGCCGGGCATGTTCTCCG
>JBEGOC010000111.1:0-2557 GCA_041182225.1 Pseudomonadota bacterium
AGCGCACGCGCAGGAACTGGTCACGCGCTTCGACGTGCGCGGCACCGAGGCCGGCGGGCTGGACACGGTCACGCGCCAGTTGTCCGGCGGCAACATGCAAAAACTCATCCTCGGCCGGGCCCTGGGCGGCGCGACCCCCGCCCTGGTGCTGGCCAACCAGCCCACCTGGGGCCTGGACGTGCGCGCCGTGGCCTATGTGCACCAGCAGTTGCTCGACGCCTGCGCCGCCGGCGCGGCGGTGCTGCTGATCAGCGAGGATCTGGACGAGATCCTGGCCCTGGCCGACCGTATCGCCGTCATCCACCATGGCCGCCTGACCCCCGCGGAACCCACCGAACGCTGGACGCTGGCGCGCATCGGCCTGGCCATGGCAGGAGGACAAGCCCATGCGGCTTGAGCGGCGCCCCCAGGTCTCGCCGGGCTGGTTGCTGGCCGCGCCCTTCCTGGCCGTGGCCTTCACGCTGGTGGTGAGCTCGCTGCTGGTGGCCTGGGCCGGCGCGCCCGTGGGGCGGGCCTACGCGCTGCTGCTGGAAGGCGGCTTCGGCTCGCGCCTGGCGCTGACCGAGACGCTCACGCGCGCCACCCCGCTCATCCTCACCGGCCTGGCCGCCGCCGTGGCCTTCCGCGCACGGCTGTCCAACCTCGGCGCCGAGGGCCAGCTCTACGCCGGCGCGCTGGCGGCCGTGGCGGTGGGCGGCCTGCACGGCGGCAGCGGCTTCGAGGCGCCGGGCTGGCTGCTGATCCCGCTGATGCTGGCCGCTGCGATGGCTGCCGGGGCGCTGCTGCTGCTGGGCCCGGCGCTGCTGAAGTCGCGCCTGGGCGTGGACGAGGTGGTGACCACGCTACTGATGAACTTCATCGTGCTGCTGGGGGTGTCGGCCCTGCTGGACGGCGCCATGAAAGACCCGACGGCCATGGGTTGGCCGCAGAGCGTGGCGCTGCAGGACGCGCTGCAGCTGGACAAGCTGGTGGAGCGCAGCCGCGTGCACACCGGGCTGCTGGTGGCGCTGGGCCTGGCCGCCGCGCTGTGGGTGCTGCTGCAACGCACCACCACCGGCTTCGAGATCCGCGCCGTGGGCGCCAACCCCACGGCAGCGGGCTTTGCCGGCATGCCGGTCGGCTGGGTGACGGTGAAAGTGGCGCTGCTGTCGGGCGCGCTGGCCGGGCTGGCCGGGGCCATCGAAGTGGCCGGGCGCACGGGCTACGTCACGCTCGACATGAGCCCGGGCTACGGCTACAGCGGCATCGTCATCGCCATGCTGGCCATGCTCAACCCCCTTGGCGTAGTGGCCGCCGCCATCTTCGTGGCCGGGGTGCTGGTGGGGGCCGACAGCATGAGCCGGGCCGTGAACGTGCCCACCTACATCGCCGATGTCATCGTGGCCGTATCGCTGATCTCCATGCTGGTGGCCACGATGCTGACGCAGTACCGGGTGAGAAGGCATTGACCCTGGCTGAGCTTCGCCCGTGGCACGCGACACCACACCCATGCCACGGCTTTGCGGGCCTACAATCAAATGGCCATAAGTGAGGATTGAATGACCACTTTGACCGTACCCAAATCCGTCACCGTCACGCAGTTCAAGGCCCAATGCCTGGACCTGATCCGACAGGTGGAGTTCGGGGGCGTGCCTGTCGACCTGGTGCGTCGGGGCAAGGTGGTGGCCCGCCTGGTGCCCACCGTGGACGCGGCTTCCGGCACGCCGCCCTGGGAACGCTTGATCGGCACCGGCCGGTTGCAGGCCGCTCCCGGCGAGTCGGTCCTTGAAGCGGGCACCTTCGACGCCTTGCGTTGATCGCATTCCACCGCAACGCCCACCACAACGCCCACCACAACGCCTTCAGCATGACCTCACCTGTGCTGCTCGACACCCACATCTGGCTGTGGTGGTTGCTCGGCCAGGACGAACTGGGGCCGAAAGACCGGCTGCGCCTGCACGCCCTGGTGGCCGCGGGCACGCCGCCCTCGGTGTCGGCCATCAGCCTGTGGGAAGTGCAGATGCTCGTCAGCAAGGGACGCCTGCCCTTGTCCATGCCTTTGAACCGCTGGCTTCCGCTGGCCACTTCGCCCGAGACGGTGCGGGTTCTGCCACTGGACGCGGGCGTGGTTCTGGCGGTGAACGAACTGCCGGCGTCCTTCCACGGGGACCCTGCTGACCGGATCATCGTTGCCACGGCGCGCGCCCACGGCCTGCCGCTGCTGACGCGCGACATGAACATCCGCCGCAGCCGGGTGGCCCGGCTCTGGTGACGCCCCCATGGCCGAAACCCTGGATCTCCTCCTGTCCGCCCCGTTCTGGGTGGCCGTGCTGCGCATGGCCACGCCGCTGATCCTGGGCACGCTGGGGGTGCTGCTGTGCGAGCGCGCCGGGGTGCTGAACCTGGGCATCGAAGGGATCATGGTGGCCGGCGCCTTCATCGGCTGGCTGGCGGTGTACCAGGGAGCGCCGCTGTGGCTGGGCGTGGCCGCCGCCGCCGCAGCTGGGGCGGCGCTGGGCCTGCTGCACGGGTTGCTCACCGTGACGCTGTCGCTGTCGCAACATGTCTCGGGCTTGGG
>JBEGOC010000112.1:0-3312 GCA_041182225.1 Pseudomonadota bacterium
CACCCAGCCCCCGGTCCGCATCCGGTCCGTCGCCGCCGCCCCCCTGTTTGGCGAAAGTCCCAAAGGCGGCTGGTCGGCGGAAATCCGACCCGAAGACTCGATCCATGCCCTGATTGCTGTCCACACCGATGCTGGCATCACCGGCTACGGCAGCGTGTTCACCGACGGCCGGCTGGTGCAGGCGGCGCTGCAGGTGCTGGAGCCGCTGTTTCGCGGTGAAAACGCGCTGCAACCTGAGCGCGTGACGGAAAAACTGCACCAAAACACCTTCTGGATGGGGCGTGGCGGCACCCTGACGCACACCATCAGCGGCATCGACATCGCCCTGTGGGACATCCTGGGCAAGGTCACCGGGCTGTCGGTGGGCAGCCTGCTGGGTGGGCGCTACATCGAACGGGTACGCCCCTATTGCTCGCTGCTGATGGAGATGCCCGAGCGCATGCATGATGTGGTGGCGCCCTACAAGGCACGTGGCTTCAAGGCCTTCAAGGTCGGCTGGGGGCCCTTTGGCCGGAGCCATGACGCCGGGCTGGACCGTGCCATCATTGCCGCCACCCGTGACGCCCTGGGCCCCGACGTGCAGCTGTTTGTGGACCCGGGTGCCAGCGATGCCCATTGGCCGCAGGGCCTGAAGTGGGCGCTGCGCACCGCTGACATGCTGGCTGATTACCAGGTAGGCTGGTTTGAAGAGGCGCTCAAACCCGATGCCCTGGACGATTTTTGTGTCCTGCGCCGCGCCAGCCCGGTGCCGATTGCCGGCGGTGAGGTGCTGACGCGGCGCCAGTCGTTCCAGCCCTGGCTGGAGCGCGGCGCCTTTGACATCGTGCAGCCCGATGTGACCAAGGTGGGCGGCATCAGCGAGCAGCGCCGCATCGTCTGGATGGCCCAGGACCATGGCGTGCGCTATGTCGGCCATGGCTGGAACACCGCCCTGGGGGTGGCGGCCGATTTGCAATTGGCCACCGCGTTCCCCGGTGTGGACCTGGTGGAGTTCATCGGCGGCAGCCCTTACGTGGACGGCATTCTGCGCGAGCCCTTTGTGCTGGACGCCGATGGCATGCTGCCCATTCCCGACAAGCCCGGGCTGGGCATCGAGCTGGATCCGGCCGGCGTGGCCCGCTACACGCCGGACGCAGCCCCGCTGTTTGCGGCCTGACCAGGACACTGGCCAAGGCGCTTGACCGAACCCGGAGGGCACGTCTGATGAGTCCGTTGTTTTCTCTGAACGGGCGGGTTGCCCTGGTGACCGGCGCATCCCGCGGCCTGGGCTTTGCCATGGCCCGGGCCCTGGCCGATGCCGGGGCCTTGGTGGTGCTGAACGGCCGTGATGCGACCACTTTGGCCCATCGCAGGGCGGAGATCGAAGCCGCGGGTGGGCGGGCAGCCATCGCCGCCTTCGATGTGTGTGACCGACCTGCCGCTGACGCGGCCATCGATGACATCGTCGCTCGTTTTGGCCAGCTCGACATCTTGATCAACAACGCGGCCTTTGGTGTGCCACGTGACTTTTTTGAGATTTCTGACGATGACTGGCGCCTGTCCATGAACGTGGCGCTGGATGCCTGCTTTCGCCTATCGCGCAAGGCCGCCGCCGGCATGGTGGCGCAGGGCTGGGGCCGCATCATCATGATCTCGTCGGTCAATGCCCGCATTGGCCGCGGCACCAACACGCCCTACATCACCGCCAAGGCCGGTCTGGAAGGGCTCGCCCGTGGCATGGCGTCCGAATTGGCAACGCGGGGTGTCACGGTCAACTGCATCGCGCCGGGCTACATGGCCACCGACATCAACACAGCGTTCCGGGCGCAGCCAGGCAAGTACGACTGGATTTCCAACCGCACGCCCATGAAACGGTGGGGCGCCCCGGAGGACCTGATGGGTGCCGCGGTATTTCTGGCCAGTGAGGCCTCGGCCTTCATGACCGGGCAAGTGATGGTGATCGACGGCGGCATGACGGTCGCCATTTGATGGGAAGCCAGCGGGCTGATAACGAAAGGAACCTTGCCATGGAAAAGCCAATGAGTCCCTCCACCGTCTCCTGCAGCATTGACCTGCAGGCCCCGGGCAAGCAGATCGGCCACCTGCGCATCAACAAGATCACCAACACCGCCGGCTGGGCCAGTACCTTCATCCACATCGGCTGCATCGCGCAGGGCGAAGGCCCCACCGTGCTGGTGCTGGCGGGCAACCATGGCGACGAGTATGAGGGCCAGGTGGCGGCCATGCGGCTGCTGCAAGAGCTGCAGCCCGAGCAGGTGACCGGGCGGGTGATTGTGATTCCGGTGCTGTCGCCGGCCGCCTCCAAGGGCAACACCCGCAACTGGCCCTCGGGCGCCAACTTCAACCGCGCGTTTCCCGGCCGCCCCGACGGCCCGCCGCATGAGCAGCTGGCTGATTACCTGACCCGCGTGCTGTTCCCCATGGCCGACGTGGTGATCGACATGCACGCGGGCGGGCGCAGCGCCTATTTCCTGCCCTGCTCGCACATGCATGTGGTGGACAACCCGGTGCAGCGCAAGGCCATGCTCGAAGCGATGGAGGCCTGGTGCACCGACCACCATTACCTCTACATCGACGTCAATGGCAATGGCCTGTTGCCGGTCGAGGCCGAAAACCAGGGCAAGCTGGTGATCACCACCGAGCTCGGCGGCGGTGGCCGTACCCCGGCGCCCATTCACCGGCTGGCCTGGGAGGGTTTGAACAACGTGCTGCGCCATGTGGGCGTGCAAAAGGGCGAAGTGAAGACCCGGGCCAGTCTGGGCCTGCCGCCGGCGGTAATCATCGACGGCCGTGACCCGCACAACATCGTGGTGTCGCCAGAAGACGGTATGTTTGAGGCCATGCTGGAGCCGGGCGACCCCGTGGTGGCCGGCCAGCCGGTGGGCCGGCTTTGGTTCATGGACCGCCCCGACCGCCCGGCCGAGCTGCTGCGGTCACCCACCGACGGCATCGTGGTGGTGACCAAGGCGATCCCGATCACCGAGCAGGGAGATTGCGTTTTTGTGGTCGGCACACCGATAGACCGGTCTGCGCTGTTGTAGCGGGCCGTCTGCCGTGCCTGGCCCGGTGGTGCGCAATCGCCGTACCTGGGTACAGTAAAGACAAAATCGGGCCCTAGCCCTTGCCCCGTCTGGGTTTACAGCTATATTTACGATAGCACCCGGTAAACCGCATCCAACACCCGCTGCCGGCGCGGGTCCACCCCGTCATCGAAGCCGAGCAGGTGGTTGGTGACAAAGGCGAAGCCCAGGCCGCGTGCCGGGTCGGCGAAGGCGACTGAGCCGCCCCAGCCGGTGTGACCGAAATTACCGG